>WTBX01000183.1 GCA_013138855.1 Methylococcaceae bacterium | reverse complement strand
TAGTGAAAAAAATGAGGTTTACGAAATTATTTTTCTAAATTTATTAACATTTTTATAAAAATGTGAAGGCAAGCATTGCTTGATTTTTGGCGTTATTAGCTAAAATGAGGGCTAGAATTTATAAACCATGAAGTGCATGAAGAACATGAAGTATAAAAAAGTGAACTCTTCATGTTCTTCATGCACTTCATGGTTAAAAAGATAACTTATCCAAGCGAATTGATTTTTATTTTTTAACGTTGAGATTTTTTCCAAAAATCATAATGCTCTTCTTTCGTGGGTAACCCTGTTCGCGCACCGACCTTAGTGCTACATAAAGCACCAGCAGCACTGGCATAAGATAAGCTTTGTTGCCATTCCAAACCTAAAACAACGGCGGCTGCAAACGCGCCATGAAAAGCATCGCCTGCACCTGTGCTATCAACCGCATCAACCTTATAAGCGGCTAATGAACCCCTTTCTGCACCGCGTTTCCAGATCAAGCCTTTATCTCCCAAGGTAATCACTAAAGCGGGCGTTAATTTTGATAATTCATCTAACGCTTTTTCTATCGTTTGACAATGTTGTAAAGCAAATTTTTCTGAACAAATAAGATAATCAACTTTATCCATTAAAGCTAAAGTACCTTCGTGGACGGAACCTGCATCTAAAATCGTTGGGATTTTTTCATCCTTAATCTGCGCTAGCAAAGCCAGTGATAACTTAGGTTCATGACCATCAAATAAAACGACCTTAGGCTTAATCATCGAAAAATCAACACTATCCACCGCTAAAGGTTTAATTTCTTTATAGTTAATAAGAGAACGCTCGCCATCAGGTTTAACTAATACCGTAGAAACAGGCGTTGGCAATAGGTCACGCACAATCAGTTCAGTGTAAATTTGATGTTGAGTCAATTCTTCTAAATGTTTCTCTCCATGCAAGTCATTACCTAAATAACCCGAAAATGCAGCACTTAACCCTAAGTTAGACACCATCACCGCAGCATTAGCCGCTGGGCCTCCGCCACAAGACAAAAAAGTTGATGCTGACATTTTTTCATCCGATTTAGGATGATGAGGTATGGAAAAAATCAAATCATAACTAGCATGACCGACACAAAGCACATCGACATTTTTTAACATTCGAGCGGTTGGCATTTTTAACTCCTGATGATAGCTATAACAAATCAGGCTAGCATAACTGATGTACTATGTATGGTTAAATAATATTCAAAATTTAAAATGTATTTTTAGCATGAAGTCCATGAAGATAAAATCATTAAAACTTCGTGTATAAGTTACTCTTAAAATACTGGCTTTTCAGGATCTTCCGTGAAACTCAAGTAATTTAGCAAAAGGACTGGCAGTCCTCTCTTGATTTTTATACTTTACGGAAGGACTGCCAGTCCTTACATCTACGTTTTCACAGGAAATTCAGAAGCCCGAAAATACTTTATTTTAACAAGGAGATTATGATGCTATTAACACCAGAAATATTACCCGCTTTAATCGAAGCCGCAGCTAACATCATTGAACAGAACGCCGAAGAAATCACCGCTTTAGACCAAGCCATAGGCGATGGCGATCACGTTATTAATTTACAACGGGGGCTTGTCGCTTTACAAAAACAAAGTCCAGAATTAACCGCGTTGACATGGGATGCTGCCTTACAAAAAATTGGAATGACATTAATGAATACGATGGGCGGTGCATCGGGTTCTTTATTTGGTACTTTATTTGTTGCGATGAGTAAGACGGCAAAGGGAAAAGAGTTAGATTTAAAAACTTTTGCAGAAGTATTCACCGCAGGCGTGGAAGCGGTGAAAAAACGCGGTAAAGCAGAGGCGGGTGAAAAAACGATGTTAGATGTTTTAATTCCTGTTGAAAAAGCTTTGCAAAAAAATATTGCTGACTCAAAACCCTTACCAGAAATATTAGACGACCTTAATGAGATAGCCATTCAAGGCATGGAATCAACCCGCGATATGATTGCAACTAAAGGACGCGCTTCATTTATGGCAGAACGTACCCAAGGACATATTGATGCAGGTGCTAAAACTAGCCAGTTAATGATTACTGCGATTATTACTTTATTAGCTAGCACTTATGTAGTTTAATTAACAGTCAAGTAGAATTATTTTTCTCGTTAAGCTCATTTTAAATGTATTGTCATATAGACGTAACGAGAACCCTGTAAATTCATAATATTAAACAAATAATCGGAATATTGAATGCCAAGTATGAATAAACAAGTTTTAACGAGCAATGAAGCTCAGAAAATAAATGCCTATTGGCGAGCCGCAAATTATTTATCCGTCGGGCAGATTTACTTATTAAATAACCCGCTACTACGCGAGCCACTAACACTTGAACATGTAAAGCCACGTTTATTAGGGCATTGGGGAACAACACCGGGTTTAAATTTTATTTATGCGCACATGAATCGCGTCATTAAAAAATATGATTTAGATTCGATTTACATAGCAGGGCCTGGACATGGTGGGCCTGGAATTGTCGCTAATACTTGGCTAGAAGGAACGTATAGCGAATATTATCCCGATGTCTCAGAAGATGCAGAAGGAATGCGGCGTTTATTTAAACAGTTTAGTTTTCCGGGTGGGATTCCTAGCCATGTTGCGCCTGAAACACCAGGTTCGATTCATGAAGGCGGCGAATTAGGTTACGCGCTGTCTCATGCGTATGGAGCCGTGTTTGATAACCCTGAATTAATCACTTGTTGTGTGGTCGGTGATGGGGAAGCGGAAACAGGCCCTTTAGCAACGTCTTGGCACTCTAATAAATTTATTAACCCTATTTCAGATGGGGCGGTGTTGCCGATTCTGCATTTAAACGGTTATAAAATTGCCAATCCAACCATATTATCCCGAATTCCTCATGAAGAATTAGAAGCCTTATTTGTCGGTTATGGTTACAAACCTTATTTTGTAGAAGGCAGTGATCCTGAGCTGATGCACCAAAAAATGGCAGCGACCTTAGATGTCGCTATTGAAGAAATCAAAGCCATTCAACAACAAGCGCGTAGCTCAGGTATTGCCCATCGTCCACAATGGCCAGTGATTATTTTACGTTCCCCTAAAGGTTGGACAGGGCCTAAAGAAGTTAATGGCTTAAAAACCGAAGACTTTTGGCGTTCGCATCAAGTACCTTTTTCAGGCGTGCGTGAAAACCCAGAGTATTTAAAATTATTGGAAGAATGGTTAAAAAGTTACCGTCCAGACGAATTATTTGATGAAAATGGTAAGTTCCTAAGCGAATTAGCAGAGCTTGCCCCCAAAGGTACACGCCGCATGAGTGATAACCCGCATACCAATGGCGGCTTGTTATTACATAAATTAAGAATGCCTGATTTTGCGGATTATGCCGTTGATGTGCCTACACCAGGTTCAACTATTGCAGAAGCGACGCGCGTACAAGGTGAATTTTTGCGTGATGTGATGAAACTCAATGCCGATAAACAGAATTTCCGTTTATTTGGCCCTGATGAAACCGCTTCAAATCGTTGGAGTGCCGCCTTTGAAGAAACGCCAAGACGCTGGATGGATAGCACGATTCCAGAAGATGATAATTTAGGCGTAGATGGTCGAGTGATGGAGATTTTATCTGAGCATACCTGCCAAGGTTGGTTAGAAGGCTATTTATTAACAGGACGGCATGGCTTTTTTAACTGTTATGAAGCCTTTATTCATATCATCGACTCCATGTTTAATCAGCACGCTAAATGGTTAAAAACCACCAGTCAAGAAATTGAATGGCGCAGACCGATTGCCTCGTTAAATTATTTATTAAGTTCGCATGTATGGCGGCAAGATCATAATGGTTTCTCGCATCAAGATCCGGGGTTTATCGACCATGTGGTTAATAAAAAATCGGAAATAATTCGCGTTTATTTACCCGCTGATGCCAACACTTTATTATCAGTGACCGACCATTGCTTACGCAGTCGTAACTATATCAATGTCATCGTTGCAGGCAAACAGCCCGCCGAACAATGGTTAGATATGGATGCCGCCATTAAGCATTGCAGCAGTGGTATTGGTATTTGGGATTGGGCGAGTAATGACCAAGACGACGGCGAGCCAGATGTAGTGATGGCAAGTGCAGGCGATGTGCCAACTTTAGAAACCTTAGCGGCGATTAAATTATTACGCGAGCTATTACCAGAGTTAAAAATTCGGATGATTAATGTGGTTGATTTAATGACCTTAACCCCAGCCGAAGAACATCCTCATGGTTTAAATGATAAAGACTTTGATGATATTTTTACCACCGATAAACCTGTTATTTTTGCCTATCATGGCTATCCTTGGTTAATTCATCGTTTAACTTATCGCCGTAATAATCATAATAATCTGCATGTCCGTGGTTATAAAGAAGAAGGCACAACTTCGACACCGTTTGATATGGTGGTGATGAATGATTTAGACCGTTTTCATTTGGTCTGTGATGTGGTTGACCGTGTGCCTAAACTGCGTCAACGTGCCGCGTATGTGAAACAACAAATGCGCGATAAACTGATTAATCATCAGCGTTATGTGCGTCAATATGGTGAAGATATGCCTGAAATTCTTGATTGGAAATGGAATAGCGAAAGCTAACATTTAACGCAGACCTTCGAGGTTTTTAAAACCTCGAAGGTCTATCGCCGCTATCGTCTTTTTAAAAATTCATTAACCCTTCATGAAAATTCTCGTTATTAATGCAGGCAGTTCATCAATTAAATACGCGCTATTTAAATTTCCCTCTACAAAATGTTTACTTAAAGGCACGGTTGAAAAAATTGGCGAAAAAAATTCCCTGCACCACTACAGCTTAAAAGAACAACACCAACAAAAACAAATACTCGCTATAGATAATCATCAACAAGCTTTAAAACTTATTGTTGAGACGTTGGCTGAAATTAAACTCTCACTTAATCAACTAGATGCCATTGCTCACCGTGTTGTTCATGGTGGCGAAATATTTCAGCAACCGACGGTTATTAATGCAAAACGCATCGAGCAACTTAAGCAACTTATCCCGCTTGCCCCTCTGCATAATCCCGCTAATATTCTCGGCATTGAAACTGCGATAAAACTTGCCCCTACGATTAAACAAATCGCCATCTTCGACACAGCCTTTCATCACACCTTGCCAGAACATGCGGCACGTTACCCCATTCCTGATAATTGGTATCAACAAAATATTCGCCGTTATGGATTTCATGGCACATCTCATGCCTACGTTGCCAAACAAACCGCGAAAATGCTGGATAAACCTTTAAAAAAACTCAATCTTATTAGTCTACATTTAGGCAATGGTGCGAGTGCTTGTGCCATACAACAGGGTGCAAGTATTGATACTTCAATGGGGTTTACGCCACAGGAAGGTTTAATGATGGGGACACGCTGCGGTGATATAGATAGTTCTGTTTATCCTTATTTAGCAGAGCAGTCTCAACTACCTGTTAGCGAAATTAACCGTCTTCTAAATCAAGAAAGTGGTTTAAAAGGCATTGCTGGCACAAATGATATGCGCGAAATTCATACGTTAATAGCCAAGGGCGATGAAAAAGCCAAGCTCGCTTTTAATATGTGCTGTTATCGCATCAAAAAATATATCGGTGCGTATTATGCTGCCTTGGGTAGATTGGATGCGTTGATTTTTACAGGAGGGATCGGTGAGAATGATGAGAAATTGAGAGCAAAATGCTGTCATCATTTGGAAAACTTAGGCTTATTGATTCATCCAAAAAAGAATCAGGCGGCCAATGGAAAAACGCGCTTTATTCATCATAATCATCAAAAAATAGCTATTTTAGTCGTCAAAACAGATGAAGAATTAGAAATAGCGCAACAAGCGATTGAACTCTTATCCTCATAAGGTTTCCTAGCTTTATTAAAAAAGTTTTGAAATATCCCTAAAAAAATTAGCGTGCTACAATCCAACTATATCTTTTTATTGTTTGCTTAAAATTACATCAAAATTTTGGCTATCAACTTAAGACGGGACAGTTGCATTCAGACCTCCGAGGTTTTGAAAACCTCGGAGGTCTAGCTTTTATTCTTTTGTCCCGCTTTAAGTTGGTAGTCTCAATTTTCATTGATTTATATAGTGAACAATAATTTTTCATTTAAAAACTAGCGTTAATTTATAACTAAAAAAATGCCTACAGTTTTGCAACATTCCAACCGCTTTTACCTCCTCACAGTCCTGTTAATTCTAATTAGCCCTACTCTTTTCGCGCATGGTGTCGATAGCAATACCGAACAATTTTTACGCGATCAACACGGCTTAGCCATCGCCCCCTTT
>WTBX01000131.1 GCA_013138855.1 Methylococcaceae bacterium | reverse complement strand
AAATTAGTATAAATATGAGAATTAAGTTCATCACTTAAAGCATCATGTAATAAACTGCTTTTCTGATGAAAAACTGCCTTTATGCGTAGGTCTTCTTCCCATTTGTTGTATTGAAAAATTAATACGACAAAGCACAACAACATTATCATAGGGTAGACGATATAATTGCGACGTTTAAGCCACAGCTCACGAGGCTGTGCGAAAAAAATCAGCATAAGAGGCGTGATAATTAATATGCCTATCGCATAACTTAGCCATTCTATTGCCCAAATAGAGAACAGTTCAGAAACATCAATCGCATGAATATAAAGCAAAACGATTGTTTTAAAAACAGGCGCAATAGCACTACCTGTAACAGCCCCTAAAAATAAAAACTTTACAATATAAAAATCTTTGATGAGCGGGTTATTTTCACCTACAAAGCGTTTGATTAAATAACTTCCTAGCATTGCTTGTAAACATACGCCTAGGCTGATAAAGCAGCTAAGAAGCAATGAGGTAAGCAGCGGTTCTGCTGGGTTCTCATTAAAAAGCAAAGAACTTTGAACAATTAAAGAACCTAAAAAAATACTTGGTAACATTCCATTGCGATAAAGCAATAACAGACCCAAAGCAACCCCCGCAGGTGGCCAGATAGGACTTACTCCAGAAGGCGGCAATAAGAACCACTGCCCTATATATGCACTTAAGATATAGGCAAATAGACCTGCACAATTGAAAAGTAGGAGTTGTTTTTTATTCAGCATAAATAACGCAAATAATTATTATGTGTTAATTGTTAAATTATAGCTTGTGCTTGCAAATCTGCATGATAAGAAGAGCGCACTAAAGGCGCACTCGCGACTTGCTTAAACCCTAAGCGAGTGGCTATTTTTGCGTACTCTTCAAATTGTTCTGGACTAATATATTCTTTGACGGCTAAATGCGCTTTACTGGGTTGCAAATATTGTCCTAGCGTTAACATCGAGCAACCATGAGCCAGTAAATCTTTCATCACTTGAGTCACTTCTTCTTCGGTTTCCCCTAAACCTAGCATCAAACCTGATTTAGTAGGGACATTTGGTAGCGTTAGCCCATGTTGTTTCAATAACGCTAAAGAGGTTTGATAATCCGCACCTGGTCTTGCTTCTGGATATAACCTTGGAACAGTTTCAAGATTATGATTAAACACATCACAAGCTGAAGTTTCTAATATTTCCAAGGCTTTTTGCATACGTCCACGAAAGTCTGGCACTAAAACTTCAATTTTAATAGTAGGACTTAATTTACGAATTTCAGTAATACAACTCGCAAAATGTCCTGCCCCGCCATCACGCAAATCATCCCGATTAACCGAAGTAATCACCACATATTTTAAGGCCATTTGCGCAATGGTTTTAGCAAGGTTTAGCGGTTCGTCTTGATCTAAAGCCAAAGGTTTGCCATGAGCCACATCACAAAAAGGACAACGGCGAGTACATAAATCTCCCATAATCATAAAGGTCGCCGTTCCCTGATGAAAACATTCGTTCATATTAGGACAAGCAGCCTCTTCGCACACCGAGTGTAAGTTATTGTCTCTTAAAACTTGCTGTAATTGATTAACACGTTCACTTCCGCCTAATTTAATCCGTATCCAATCAGGTTTACGCAGCGGCTTTTCAGTAGGCTGTACTTTAATAGGAATACGTGCCAGCTTTTCACTGTTACGTTGATGAGAGGAAGGCGTTGAACGCGAGGGGGCTTTGAAATTCATTTTTCTATCGCTGTAAGCAAGGCATGAAGCACTGGAATCGCCAGCTCATGCGTATTGATATTAATATTTAAATTTTGAAGACTGGTTACTTCCAAGCCTTCAAAACCGCAGGTATTTATATTATTAAAAGGACTTAAATCCATATTATTATTGAGGCTCAAACCGTGGTAGCAGCCATTTTTTTTAACTCTAAGTCCTATAGAGCCAATTTTTTTATCGTCAACATAAACCCCAGGCGCATTTTTTTTAGCGTTAGCGGTAATGCCATACTGAGCCAATGCCGTTATCATGGTTTGTTCTAAGAGTGTGACTAACTGACGTATATTAAGTTGTAAACGATTAATATCCAACAAAGTATAGACGACAAGCTGTCCTGTCGCATGATATGTAATTTGTCCGCCTCTGTCGGAGTTTACCACAGGAATATCCGTTTTTTGGAGCAGATGCTCAGGCTTACCGTTTAAGCCAAAGGTATAAACCGCAGGGTGTTCAACCACCCAAAGCTCATCGGCAGTTTCGTGAGTCCGTGTTTGGGTAAACTGTAACATTTGTTGCCAAACGCTAAGATAATCTTGTGAGCCTAAGTTACGTATAAGGGTTTGCATAAGAAGAAATAATAAAGACGGTGAGCAAGTAGGTTGTAAGTGTTCAGTCCCCCTCTTAAAAAAAAGAGGGGTTAGGGGAGATTTTATTAAATAAATCCCCCTCAATCCCCCTTTTCCAAAGGGGGAGGTGAATACTTACAGTATGTTAGCTTTAAAAATTCGAATGATAATCTTCAACCTGCTTAATAAAATTGCTTAGCTGTTGATGATTTCTTAAATCAATCGCACAACACCTTGGTAATTCAGGTAAGTGATTCATAACAGTCGCAGCAAAAATACCACTACTATAAGCGATTATTTCACCGTTATCCGCAAATGTTTTGCAATTATCAATACCACAACTAGGTGATTTTTCTTGTAAAATCAAACCTGATAATTGATACTGCTTTAAAAATTGCAAAGCATAATCATGTAATAAATCGCTTAAATCAATTTGGGGGTTAATGGTATCTAATACTCTAATCTCCCCATTCTTATAAGTTAATTGTATTTTATTTCTAGGAACAGATAAACCAATGGCGGTTTCTGGACAAACAGGAAGTAATGTCGTATGTTTGCTTAAAGTTTCTATTAATAAGGGGGTGTATTTATGACCTCCATCATAGCGTACCGCCTGCCCTGTTAAACAAGCACTAATTGCAATGATGGGTAATGATGAGTTTTTTCGCATAAAGCTATTGTAACAAAACAAAAAATACACTCACTCCCGTTTTTCCATAGTTAGTCCTTATTTACTTCATAATTTCTTCAGATTGTTTTTATATTCTAGAACCGTAGAAACAAACAAGGCATTCATTTAAAGCCTTAAACTTTTAAATACTTAATGAGGATACAACCATGATTTTATTAAATTTCGAAACAGCCATTAAAGGCGATAGTTCTGTAGCAAGCCATACTGACTGGATTACTATTGATTCCTTACAATTTGGCGTAGGCCGTGCAATTTCTGCCAGTGGTGGCGGGGCTGATCGTGAAACCAGTAACCCTTCTTTTTCCGAAGTCACTTTAAGCAAATCTATGGACAAAGCATCAGTCGATTTAATGATGCAAGCGACTTGTGGTAAATCGTTAGGAAAAGCAACGATCCATTTTGTACAAACGGGCGGTGCGGATGCTAAAGGGCAAGAATATCTGGAAATGGTGTTACATGATGCGATTGTCAGTTCTTATAGTACTTCTAGTGGAGGCGAACGTCCATCTGAGTCATTTGCAATCAATTTCAACGGTTTTCAAATGAAGTACAACACGTTCACAGAAGGCGGTACCGTTACCAAAGGTGAATTGAAAGGTTGGGACATGATGAAAAACGAAGCACTTTAATGAGTAATTATGAGATTGATGGGGACTAGTTTTAAACCCCCATCATTCTTAAAGCAAACATACAATGAGGAAATAGTCATGAGTTTTAAAAGCGATGTAGTCACCCCAAGTGGCGGTAAATTAATCCCCTTTAATCAACTAAATTATATGCAAATAAATAATGTTAATGCCATGTATCATCAAATCGAAATTGATGATGGCGCAGCACGTTTAGACAGTATTGGGCAATGTTCGGGTTTATCAGCCGCTTTTTTAGTTTTAAAAAAAATGGGCGTTGATTTAAGCACCAAAGATTTTCTGCGGATATTTTTAGATTTTATTAAAACAGGTAATGGTGCCGCGATTGTTGCCTCAGTTCAACTGGATGTAGAAAAAGCTTATGCCGAAAATGGGGCTGTTGGTGCAGAATCAGCCATTGCCGATTTTTTGACAGAAGGCGTAGAAGGTACAAGCTTAAAACATCATGAAACCGTTCAAGATAGAGCGACACAAAATTATATTTATGATTTTGTGCAAAGCAATACTGGATATTACATGATTGGTTTTAATACCCATGAATGTGCCGTTTATTATGGTGAATTATCGAATGGTTCGACAGGAATTACATTTTTTGAACCTAATCGAGGCTTTGTACATTTTAGCGCGGGAACTCATAAAATAGATTTCAAAAACTTCTTAGGTCTGTATTTTCAATCCAATGTTGGAAACAGTTATGTAAATAATGCTTGTGTTTTAAGTGGTTATCGTTAAAAAA
>WTBX01000211.1 GCA_013138855.1 Methylococcaceae bacterium | reverse complement strand
AACTTATGCATTATTAAAGCACTATTTGAAGAGTCGTAAAATTCCTGTTGCACGCTTAAAGCAGTTTAAACCGCCGATGGCAATGATGAGTTTAATGATGCTGGAATTAAAACGCTTAGGCATGGCTGAAATAGGGGTTGATATGTTCTTTAATCAAAAAGCCTTAGCAGAAAACAAAAAGCGTCTACATTTAGAAAGCATTGAAAAGCAACTTACTATTTTGGAAAACATGGGTAAAGGTCATGCAGACGACTTAGTTTTAAGCACGTTAAAAGATTTAAAGAAGTTGGCAGCAGAAATGGATGAATTAAAAAATGCGTGGCGTAGTGGTGATTTACAGCAACTAGAGGAAATTGGTATTAAGCCGTTTCGTAGCGAACATCCTTCGCTTTATCAGCTTATGTTGGTTGAACGTAATAATAGCTGGATACCCATGATTGAAAGCTTATTGACAACGGTTGAGAAAGAATTGGTTTTAGTTGGTTTTTTACATCTTGCAGGACAGGAAGGTTTACTAGCGCAATTACAAACACATGGTTATCAAGTGACATTATTTTGAGTTTTTGATTTACGTTTGGAGACGCGACTTCCAGTCGCGCACGAGACTAAAAACTTGTTGTTATGGTTGAGATTCGTGCGCGACTGAAGTCGCGTCTCCGTTTATATTTTTGCTTGCCTTTGAGAGCTAGGAACACCTAACTTTACATGTGTAATGCTGCTTGTCGATGATAATTCTTGAACAAGAGTACATAAAATAACGGTTTCGCTTCTATGAATATAAAAATTTTCTCCAATTTTAAATTCATTGGAGGCATAAATAAGTGTGCTAGATTGTTCCAATACTTTAGAGCTAGGGAGTAAAATTCCCCAAACACCATCACTTAATTTAGCATTTGCATGGCGAATATAGACAATTTCTGAGTTAAATCCTAAAATTTGTACCCCAAAGCGATAATAATTACTGGTTTGCATGGCTAGTCTGCGAATAATAACTATTTCCAAGCGTTTTTTATCCTCAGAAATAATTCCAAAAATATCACCTATTTTCGCTTTAATATTTATTTTTTGCCAATGTACCGAATAACCAGTAGCACTAGTGTCAACCAACGTGATTTTTTTTAACGACACTTTTTGTTCGGCTGGGTTGAATTCATTTTTATGTTTTTGCCATACTCCTTTTTCTCTTACAAGTGGTTGTTTATAGTCGGGATCATAAATCTCTAAGTTGGTTATTTTGGGAGCATTAATAATTGTTTCAGCATCTGCCGCTATTACAATTTTATTTTTACTGATTTTATATAAAAAAGCGGTGATTTGTTCAAAACCTATAACGCTTAAAACATCCTGATTTTTATCTGTACGCTGATGTCGTCTGGTTTGATTAAGTTTTAAAGTTTTTATTACTCGTTGGAATAAAGTGTTATTAATTGACTTTAAAGACCCTGACCATGGGTTATTTTGTTCAAGTATGTACTCAATTTCTTCGGCGATAATAACAGGAGAAAAATAACGTGTCGTTGCCTTTGCAAGTTCAGATTGCGTTTTTATATGCACTGGAGAATTACTTGCATCCAAATCCAGCATAAACATATCTTCGCCAGAATTTATATGTGCTTCAACACTTAAGTTATGACAACATTTAGTCAGAAAATGAAATAAGGTATGAATATCTCTACTTCGGTATTGATTACTATCACAAACATGAAAAATAAGTAATTGTGAAAATATAGTGTTAATGGTTAAACCATTTAAGTTTTTGATGTCAAGGTGTTGTAATTTTCTTTTTTCAGCTTGAGCAAAGATTTCATAAATAAGCCCCCAAAAACCTGTATTAACAATTGAATGCGTAGCGGCAATATGCAGTTGAACTTCTCTCATTGCCTGCAATGCCATCGCGAAAAAATAAGCTTTATCTGATTTTTTATAGCTATCATTAGCGGCAATAAAAAAACCATCCGCTAAAGCTAGATTATTCCACGCGATAATTTCAGCATAATTTTTTTCTTCGCTAGATAAAGGAAAACTAGCATCCCAGCATTCATTAGGTAGTTGATTGATAGAGCCTTTTAAATATTCTTGAGTTGTTGTTAAAAATTCAACTCGTTTTGAAGCGGAAAGAGAAGAATCATTTAGTGCTTGTATCAAGGTAAGTATTTTTAAGCAGGCTTGTTTTGCATCAGAAAAACAAACTTCCTGTAACCATTCAACTAACAGGGTATTTTTTAATTTAAATGGAATCTTAAAGGGTTCTGATTTAGGTATGCCGTTGAATTTTATCGTGTTGTTCATGCTATTTATTTTTATTTTTATGTTAAAAGCTTTATTTGTAACGCATATTTAACGACTGATGTTACGAAATAAAGAGTCAAGGCGATAATTTTCAGGGTAGAGGCAATCAACGATTTTAAATTTTTTGGAGACGCGACTTCCAGTCGCGCACGAGACTAAAATTTGTCGTTATGATTGAGGTTCGTGCGCGACTGAAGTCGCGTCTCCGTTTTAATCGTGTATACATTCGTCAACAACCCATTGTAAAACCGCCAATACTCGATGTGGTTCGGTAAAGGTTAACGGCACATAATTAGGGTCTATAAATAAATTATTACCTTCTAATTTTAAAAATGCCCATGAAAAAGCATTAGTCACGCAGCCATAAATCACTTTTTGAGGATGATTGTGGCGTTCATTGAAAAGTTGAGCTGCATACATTTCTGCACCACACTGACCAAAACCTTCTTCTATATCGGCTTTTTTAGCTTCAACTAAACAAAAAACAGGTTCTTTAATAATAGGGCTATTAGAGACTGCGGAAAGCATAAAATCACAATATCCTCTTAATTCTAATTTAGAATCTACATTAAATTCATAACCTGAAAAATAAGTGAATTTATCAAGGTTCTGCTTATGTAATTCTTTTAGAACAGGATTAATAATAAATTCGGAGCGAGCTTTTTCTGTCCCTAATTGCTCATATTGATTATCGGCAAGTGTTTCTAATAGCAAGTTACGCACATGAAAGCGAGGTAATTTATTATTAATAAATGGAATAGTTTTAGTTATGATTCCTAACTTTTCATCCAAAGTGCTTAGTTTAAATCGTTTATATGCCATGATTATTATCCAACATAGTAAGTCTTTTGTTGTTTGGAGTGAAAAAACAAGTTTTTTCACTGGCGTTCCAAATCAAAACCTTGGCTTATAATTTGGACTCTGTACTAAAAA
>WTBX01000187.1 GCA_013138855.1 Methylococcaceae bacterium | reverse complement strand
AGTAAAAGTTATGAACCATGAAGGGCATGAAGAACATGAAGTTTTAAAGATTTTATCTTCATGTTCTTCATGCCCTTCATGGTAAAAATATATTTTAAGTTTCGGATATTATTTAATCTTTATTCCTTAGTCGCGGAAAGCCTTAACAATGCTCTCAACTTAATTAAAAAACGTCTTCGCATTGCAGGTGTTCCGCGACTAAAGATCGCGGTTCCAAGTAGCCAGTAAAGAAATTTATTAGAAACTGCCATTTTAGTCGCGGTTTCTACTCATCTTTTTTCATGTTTACAGTTTTATTTTCAGGCTGTTCTTGTTCATCATCTTTTGAAATACCATGCGTAGAAATAGTCGCAGCAATCACGGCAACAGGTGAAACAAGAATATTAACAACAGGAATCATTAACCCTAACACCGTAAACCCACCAAAACTTAAGGCACCAAAACGCACACTGCTAGCGAGCTTTTTTTGCTCAGGAAATAACAAACCTCGATTTTCTAAAGGATAGGTGAAATATTCCAAAGCCATTCCCCACGCGCCAAATAATGCCCATAAAATAGGGGCAATAATGTTCAACACAGGAATAAGCGATAAAATCACTAACAACACTATCCACGCTAATAAATAACGTATTCTCAACCATTCGCCATACAACATCTGCATTAAAGGGAGTTCTGGCGGAGCTTCTGGTAATTTAACTTCTTCCCCTTCGGGCGTTTCACGTTCGATTAATAACGCCAAAGTGCGCTCGGATAATTTACCGTAAAACGGCGAAGCAATTAGGTTTGCTAAAATCGTGAACGTAAAAAAGGCAATAAGGAAAAAACAAATAAAAAATAATATGCCCAGCAATTTTGATAACCAGCTTAACCATGAAATAGCTTCTAACCAATCGGGTAATAAATAGCGGGTGACATCATCCATATAAAAAAAGGCTAACCCAAAAGCAATGCTGTATAGCAATAGGTTAATGATGATGGGGATGAGCAAAAATTTACGCAATTGCGCGTGGGCTAAAAATCTTAAACCTTTTAATAAGCAAGCAATTACATAAACGGGGTTATTACCTTTTTTTTTGACAAAAGAAATCATTGCAAACCTCTCACTCCTTGCTGTTCTGAAGGATTTAAAACGACACCGCGCTCGGTGACAATCGCGGAAATCAAGTGGGCGGGAGTGACATCAAAAACAGGATTCCATGCATTGACCAGTGACTCTGTTTTTATATAACACTCATTTAATAATTCATTGGGATTACGCTGCTCTATTTCAATTTGTTCACCGCTTTCACTCTCCCAGTCGATAGTCGAAGTCGGTGCCACCACCATCACTTTAACGTCATGTTGTTTTGCTAACACTGACAGCGAGTAAGTTCCAATTTTATTAGCAACATCGCCATTCGCGGCAATTCTATCTGCACCAACAATAATCCAGTCAATCGCGCCAGACTTCATAAGCCATGCAGCGGCAGAGTCTGCAATTAAGGTAGAGGCGATACCATCTTGTGCTAATTCCCAAACCGTTAATCTTGCACCTTGTAACCACGGGCGCGTTTCTCCCGCATAAACGGTTTTCAATCCACGTTTGTGCGCACTTCTAATAACCCCTAAAGCCGTACCATAACCGCCTGTGGCTAATGCTCCCGCATTACAATGCGTCATGACACCTTTGGAATTTTTTAATAAATCTGCACCTAATTCGCCCATTTTTCGATTGGCAGCAATATCATCAGCATGGATTTTTTCTGCCAAACTTTGTAAGGCTGCAATGGGATTTCCGCTTTGCTCATCTAAGGCTGTTTGCATGGTTGCTAACGCCCAGAATAAATTTACAGCGGTGGGGCGAGATTCAGAAAGTAGTTGAATATCCTGTTTAACTTTATTTTTCCAGTTTTCATCATTTTCAACATAATGCTGTTTAAGTGATAACACGACGGCATAAGCGGCGGCTATCCCTATCGCGGGCGCACCACGCACTCGCATGGTTTTAATAGCATCAGCAACGCCTTCTGCATCTTGATATTGTTCGTAAAGAATTGTTTCAGGCAAGACACGTTGATCTAAAACGTGCAAGCTACCTGATGTCCATTTTAAAGCCTGTGTTGATGGGTTTTCCTGCGTCATTATTGAGTATTTTGCCGAGTCATTAAGAAGAAATTTGAAGGGTTATTATACCTTCTTTTATCTGGACTTTAGGTGACATAATAAGCTGCTTTTTTTAAAACGCTAGCAAACCATCCTCGCTCCTTAATGTGACAAAGAGGAGTCCAAAACATGTTTTGGACTCCAGTTTATAAAGCAATATTTTTTTGTTGAGCGTTAGTGAAAAACTTGTTTTTTCACTCCGAATAAAAAAGGTTGATTGCCTCTTATTTCGGTTATTTATTACTTTTCTTTTTTCATCATTTTATGATGCTTTTCTTTCATTTTTTGCTTATGCGCCATCATTTTCATCATGTGTGCTTGCATTAGCTCAAGTTGTTCATCTTTTAATTTTTGTGCTTTTAAAGGATCTTTTTCAGCAAGAATTTTATTGGCATAATCGTGCATTTGTAACATGTGCGCTTGCATACTACGCATGTGCTGTTTTTTCTGCTCGGGAGTCATCATTGACATTTTCCCCATCATGCCACTTTTCATTGCGGAATGATCTTTTTTCTCACAGTTTTCATCATCTGCGGCAAAACTTAAAGCAGGAATTAATAATAAAGAAATTGCGAGCGTTTTGTATAACGGTTTCATAATCATCACCTTGTTTATTTTATTGTTGTATAGGATGGAAATAGGCTTAAGTACGGGTTCCCATACTGCCTTGTGTGCCACTTAGGTTAGAAATACCTCCCGACATTCTAATACGATCATAAACACCTTCAGTCGGTGCAATCCATACGAGACCAGGACCTGTGAAGGTTTGTAACAAGCCCTCCCCGCTAGTCACGGATTGAAATAACGTTTTACCTGATTTTTCGGCTTGAAAACTAACGCTTCCTGTTCTGACAAAGGCAAAATTACCATCAACCGATAATTTTTCACCCGCTGCGAGTTCGTACATTAATAATTCAGCAATGGGAACAGGTGAGACTAACACCACAATTCCAGTCCCTTTAATCAAGGTTTGAAAAAAGCCTTCGCCGCCGAATAATGCGCTGGAAACATTACCTTGCATTTTTGCACTGACATCTAAATCAGCAGAGGCACAATAAAACGCGCCCTTATCGACAATTAACGAGTCATCATCAATATTAAAAAGTAGATAGTGACCGAAAGTAGGCTCTAAATAAATTTCGCCCGTGCCTTTAATGCGTGACTGAAACAGCGTTTCGCCCGTAATAAATTTACGCATTAAACCTTTGCTGATACCTTGGGTGCTAGATTCTAGCTGTAGGTTGCCTTTCATAAAATATAATGCACCCGGCTCTATCAGTGTTTCACTTTTATCAAGCTTAATGCGTATCATTTTTAAATGAATATCTGCCTGATTAGCAAAAAATACTTTTTCTGCGGTATTTAAATCACTCGACCCCTTCAAGGAGCGATATTGCACAACTTCAAAGGTTGCACCAGCGACTTTTTCAACTTCTACAACTTCAAATGGATCGTCATCACTCATGTTGCACCTACCTTTATTGTTAAAGAATTTATTATGTTTTTTAGTTCCCTACAGCGTCTTATAAATTAAATTTCAACGATTTGCAAAACTATCTAGTATTTAATGCTAACCTTTCTAGTAAAATTATTTAGTAAGTACTCAGGCGGAGCCGCGACTTTTAGTCGCGCACGAAGTTTCATGCATGAATTTTAAAACGAGCTTATTTAAATTTGTTGAATTTATAAATTTTGAAGGTGTTTTTTAGGTCTCGTGCGCGACTAAAAGTCGCGGCTCCGATATACCCAGTAAACCTGACTAAAGCCACAGTTCCTAAATAAAACATAGAGATTACTAGAGACTCTATGATAATTTGAATACTTTATTAAAAATAATGATTATTTATGCAAAGCCCTTACGATTTTGTTAGTTGGTTTAGAAATTCATCCCCCTATATCCATGCCCATCGTAATCGTACTTTTGTCATTTGTTTCGGTGGCGAAGCGGTTGCCGATGGCATTGCTAATTTAATTCATGATATAGCATTATTACGCAGCTTAGGCGTTCGTTTAGTCTTAGTACATGGAATACGCCCTCAGATTGATGCGCGATTAAAGCAACACGCTATTGCCTCTGTCTTTAAAGATAATGTACGCATTACCGATAAAGCGGGTTTACAATGTGTAAAAGAAGCAGCAGGCGCGGTAAGAATTGAATTGGAAGCGTTGTTATCTATGGGATTAGCTAATTCACCGATGGCAGGCGCAAAAATTAAAGTCGCCTCAGCTAATTTTGTCACCGCTAAACCTTTAGGGGTGATAAATGGGGTTGATTATTGTTATACGGGAGTAGTGCGCCGCATAGATCATGTCGCCATTCACCAACAGCTAGATCAACAGAATGTGGTCTTAATTTCGCCTTTAGGTTATTCTCCAAGTGGCGAAGTTTTTAATTTAGTTGCAGAACATGTTGCAACGGAAGTGGCTTGTGCATTAAAAGCCGAGAAATTAATTTTATTGACCGAGCAAGATTGTATTTCACCTGCAACAAAAAAGCCTATTCAACAAATGACAGCCATTGAAGCGTCAGCCTTTTTAAAAAAATATAAAAATATTGATGCGGATATTTTTAGAACGCTCAATGCCGCCATACAAAGTTGTCAACAAGGCGTTGGCAGAGTACATTTAATTAATCGTCAACATGATGGCGCATTATTATTAGAATTATTTACCCGCGATGGTGTCGGGACTTTAATTAGTGCCACCGCCTTTGAAACTTTACGAAATGCTGACTTAAATGATATAGGTGGAATCTTAGAGCTTATTAGTCCTTTAGAAAAACAAGGAAAGCTGCTTAAGCGTTCTCGTGAAAAGTTGGAAATGGAAATTAATGATTATATAGTGATAGAACGTGATGGTTTGATTATCGCTTGTACTGCGTTGCATTTATTGGAAAAAAACGAGGCTGCAATCATTGCTTGCCTTGCAGTCCATCTTGATTATCAACGACAAGCGCGTGGACAACGCTTATTTGATTATTTACTTGATAAAGCCAAACAACAGGGATTAAAAAAATTGTTTGCTTTGTCTACCCAATCAACCCATTGGTTTATAGAACGAGGATTTGTAGAGGCAGAGATAGCACTGCTGCCAAAATCTTTGAGTAACTTTTATAACCCAGATAGAAACTCAAAAGTTCTTTATAAAGACCTCCTGATTTAATGATGAGTATGCCTACAAAACCATTTTCTATTTTACAAATATCAGACTTACATGTCTTGCCTGAAACGGGGGACACACTGTTAGGTATTGATACAGAATATTATTTTAAACAGGTTATCGCAGCGGCTCATGAACGCTACGGCAAATTTGATTTAATATTGGTTTCAGGCGATCTTGCACAGCAGCCATGTATTGCTAGTTATCAGCGTATTCATAAAGTATTGGCGAGCTATAAAACTAAAATAGTCTGCCTTCCAGGAAATCATGACAATTATGGTTTAATGTCATTTATATTAAATCGGGATAATATCAGTTGTGACAAACAAATATTACTAGAGGATTGGCAAATTATTTGTCTGAATACTCAAATAGCAGAGAGTCCCTGTGGACGTTTGGCGCAGAAAGAATTAGATTTTTTAGTGAGATGTCTTGAACAGCATTCAAAACCCAACGTGATTGTGGCGATGCACCATCATTGCATTCCGAGTGAAAGTGAATGGCTAGATACGATGTTAATTGAAAATAGTGGTGAATTATTTGAATGCTTAAGTCAGTATAAAGAAGTAAAATTAATTCTTAACAGTCATGTGCATCAAGTGATGGAAGTTCAAAAACAAGGCATACAAGTTTTAACAACCCCAGCGTGTTGTTTTCAATTTAAACCTAACTGTAAAGATTTTACCTTAGACCCTATCCCGCCAGGTTATCGTGCCTTACAGCTTTATGCGGACGGACAGTTTAAGTCAACCGTACATAGATTAGAGATTAATCAAGATGAATTACATATCACTTCTGAGGGTTATAAATAACTCTTATAAAAAAGGCGAGGTTTATAGCTCTCTGGAGAAAAAGACTCGCCATCATCCTCTCCAAAAAACTGGCTACCGATTTAAAATGAGACACATGGCTGCTTTTATTAAATACACCATGAAGGACATAAAGTATTAACCTTCAAGAACTTCATGCTCTTCATGGTTTTAAAACATTATTGCGAGCCGTCCCGCTGTACGTTGATAGCCAAAAAAAACGTGGGATTAAGCGATTATCTAAATTGCGCCCGATATTTTTCTAAATAGCCATCCGCTTTAACTGGAATGACTTCAGGGATTAAATCCGCCCCTAATTCCGCCATCGCTTTTTGATAAACATTGCGTTTAAAGTAGACCACATCTTTTAAGGGATGCCAATATTCCACCCAACGCCAGTTATCAAATTCAGGTTTGACACTGCAATCAAAACGCACGTTAGATTCGGACGACGTTAAACGCAATATAAACCAAATTTGTTTTTGTCCTATGCAAATTGGAGACGAGTGTTTGCGGATATAACGTTCAGGTAATTTATAACGCAGCCAGTAACGCGTTCGACCGAGCAATTCGACATGCTCAGCCTGCAACCCTGTTTCTTCCCACAATTCTCTATACATTGCGGTTTCAGGATCTTCATCGTCATCAATTCCACCTTGTGGAAACTGCCA
>WTBX01000383.1 GCA_013138855.1 Methylococcaceae bacterium | reverse complement strand
CTTCTAAAAAGCGGTGACTCAAACTTAACTTATCAGGTGAATAAGAGTTTGTTGATAACATTAATAATAAGATGCCTAGCGATAATACAATGAGCCAAATATTAGATTGCGAAATTTTAGCTTTCTGAGTTAATTTTGGTAAACAATAACCCGTTTGTTGCGAACATGCGCCATCGGGCAATGCACCCTCTGTACACGGTGTAGGGCGTGAACAATACCAGCGTTCGCCTTTTTTAATAGGATGGCATTCTGCGCGATTTGGGCAGTGTCCTTGATTATCCGCACCACTTCGACAAGCCTTGCCTTCCGCAGCACGTCCGCATTGCCATTGCTGTTTTTTATTAAAAATATTAAACATTACACGCCACCTATATAAGCATAAACTAACGCTAAATGTAACAGCACGAATAATAGTAAACCATAACTAAGCGGAATGTGTACAAATAGCCAGCGTTTTAATAGCGTTTGCCCTGCATATTGATAATCTAGGCGATCCTTTTCAATCACTAAGTTTTCAATTTGATTAATGATTTGCTGTTCGTCATCATTTAAATAACGCTGTAAATTAGCGATGTCATTTTGCAGTTTATGAATGGTTTTCTTTGATTGGATAATGTGATGCCAAAAATAGCGCGGTTTTAATAAAAAACCTAATAAGCGTTGCTGGAAAAAATCAGCAATGGTGGTTGATTGAGTTTGATTTAATGACTGCTCGACTAAGCTTTCTATTTCGCTAAAAATAATTTGCTGTTTGCTGATGATTTCGGGGTATAAAACCGAACCATTACGCGCTAAACAAGGCGGTAACATTCTTGTAATCATTAAGCCCAATAAACCGCTTAATACTTCGGCAAGAAATAACAAATATAAGGCACGTTTTAACAAACCCTGTGGCATTTCCCAGCCTACATGGAGCAAAAAGACAATGGCGGCTAATAAGCCGATATAAATATGAAATTGCATCCAACTTGAGGCTTTGAATAAGCGAATACCGATTATTTTTTTGCGCACGGTGAATAAATAGAGTGAGCAAATTATGCAGAATAACAGCCAGCCGCTAAAAAAAGCACCGTGATTTAGGGAATAAGAGATAAGTTGTTGGATGAAAAGCACTGCTAAGAGGGCAGTGAATAATAAAGAAAAGTTTAAAAAACGGCGATGCAGAAACTTCATATATCTATATTCTAATAGTTCCCGCGCTGTGCGTGGGAATTCATCAAGGGACGCTCCTGCATCTCGTGGCGTAGAGCGTGGGAACGAGAGGAGCGTGTAGGTTTTAATAAAGACTGGCGGCTAGCCGAAAGACGTAGTCTTTTGGGTAGCTGCCAGTCCCCATTTCAGTTATCACAAAAACATTACTTTAAACGTTGGGGACTGGCAGCAAGCCAAAGGGCTTCGCCCTTCAGCTTGCCGCCAGCCTTTTAGTTATATTCAACGATTAAACCAATCAACAAAAGAGGCAATATTTCCCATATCCAAACGCTTCAAAGCATCATGCGGACACGCTTGCTCACATGCTGGAATTCCACCATGCTCCACACATAAGTCACATTTACTGGCTTTTAATAACGGCATTGCTGTTTGCTCATCAAACAAAGCGCGTCCCTTTTTATCCAGCACTTCCCGCATAAAAATATTGTCATAAGGACAGCTAGTGGCACAGGCAGAGCAACCAATACAGGTATTATCATCCACCAAAATATCACCACGCTGACCGCTACGATAAATCGCGCCCGTAGGACAATCAATTAAACACACGGGGTCAGTGCAGTGCATACAGGCATGAGTAACTTGATACTGGTCAATAGTCGTACCATTACGAATAAAACGCGGTTGATTATCATGCAAACTCGCACAGGCATTCACACAATCATCACAACCTGTACAACGATAACGATCAATCACCATCGTTGAGGTGCCATTAATAAACCGCTGTTCAACCAAGCCCTCTAAAATCCCAGTATCTAAGCCATAATCCAGATTATCTGTTTTACCTAATAAAGCGGGCAAGTCACTTACTGCCATATTTGATAGCGCGTATTGCTCAACGACTGAGGTTGGGATTCGAATCACATCCACATAACCAATCGCCCTTAAACTATGCTGATAGGGTAATTTTTCATCACTGCGCCAATTATGTGCTAGTTCTTTAAAACCAAAAATATCGCCTTGTTTTAAATAACCGATGGTTTTTTCACCATGATTTATTTTTTTACTAAGACGAACAAAACCTGAGCAAACGAGTAACATGCCATCGACATAATCGCCTTCTTTTGCAATTACGGGTTCAGATTGCAATCGAGTAACAGAAGGCTCGTCGGTAATATTTTTAAAACTGCGCTGCCAGTCAAATTTGCCATAACTGGCAAATAAACTTTGCTCACAAAGGTGATTTAATTGTTCTGATTCCAAATGCGAAAAAAACTTAGCATTACGCAATTGCACTAATAAAGTACGTTCTTTGTATAAATTTTGAATATGTTCGCGCAAATCGGCATCATAACGCATCAAGTCTCTCAGCCCTTGCCAGCGAATTTCTAAGACTTCAAGTTCAGTTTGTGCAAACAATGTGGTTTGTCGAGTGCCGCGAACTAAGGCGGCGATTTCACCATAAAAGCTATTCGGTGCTAACGATAAGCAATGTTTGGGATTTTGTTGTAAAAACTGTCTAAATTCAGCCGAAATTTTTAAACGCTGAGAGTCATGCTGCCCTTGAATAAATAAAGGAAAATCCAGCGGCATTTTTTTATTTGCGTTAAAAAAATTAAATGTCTTTTTAGTTTTTAGCGTGGCTTCAAAATCACCTAAGATAACCGCAACTTCACCAGTTAAGGGTAAAAAAGCCGAACCACCATACTCACCTTTACGCACCACAACATCATTAGCTTGATAGCTAACGAGTCTAGTGTCATTTTTGATAATACCGACTAAAGGCAAGGCTGGGCTGAAATCATCCACTTTGAGTTTGTTGAGTGGTGTGGATGACAAGATACGCGCAACGCTTTCATCGCTCATGTCTTCTGCAAACGGTTGATCCCAACGCTGGGGACGTTTGACTTTTATCATTCGGGGCTGTCCATCTTAATTATCATTCCCATGCTTTGCGTTACTGCTATTAAGCAAACTTGGAGTCCAATAGCTTTAGCTATTGGCGTGTCTCGGAAATAGCTAAAGCTATTTCACTCCGAATAAATCGCTTAACTTAATGATTTACGTTCCCACGCTTTGCGTGGGAACGCAGCTTACAACGCTCCAGCGTTGTGTGGCAGGACGCTGGAGCGTCCTTTGATGAATTCCCACGCAAAGCGTGGGAACTATTAATTTATACTCAGTTTTTAAAACAAATAGGCAAAGGGGATTTGTAAGTGGCTAACAAGTATCAGGCGTATGCGGAGTATAAGGATTCTGGGGTTGAGTGGTTGGGGGATATTCCTGAAAATTGGCTTGCAACCTTTTTGAAACGATATTGCAATGTAACTGATGGAAGTCATCATTCGCCTTTAGTGCAAAGTAGTGGCGAGCCGTTTATCTCAGTAACAGATGTAGGAGTTAACACAATTAATTTTGATGATTGTAAAAAAATTACCTTTCACGATTATAAGAGACTAGTTAATGAGGGATGTAAACCAGAAATAGGTCAATTACTATTAACAAAAGACGGAACAATAGGGA
>WTBX01000034.1 GCA_013138855.1 Methylococcaceae bacterium | reverse complement strand
CTAATTCTAATGCCGCCGTTTGCGTGAGCATCACAACCCCTGCACTGGCACAACAACTGGCAGAAACATTGGCCAAGGCGAGTTTGCTTAAACGTGAACTAATATTGACTACACTAGCGACAGGTGATTGTTCTAATAACGGAATGGCCGCTTGCAAAACAATAAATTTACCCAGTAAATTAACCTCTAATTGTTTTTTCCAATCTGCGACGGAGAACTCTTTAAACGAACCTGTAAAGAAAATCCCCGCATTATTGACTAAATAATCTAAACCCCCTGAAACGGTTTTAATTTCAGCCATCATTTGTTTAACAGAATCTTCAACGCTAACATCGGCTTGTATGCTTTGCGCTTGTCCGCCTTGTGCAATAATCTGCTTAACAATCTCTTCGGCAGGTTCTTTTTTGCGTGAATAATTCACCCAAACGTTAATATTTTCCTGTGCCAATTTTGTGGCAATGCAAGCTCCGATGCCTGATGATGCGCCAGTGACTAATGCTGTTTTTTTATTCATATATTTTTTATAGTAATTAAGTTTTTAATTGTTTCCATACTTTATCGCTGCCAGTAAATTCAGGAGTGCAACGAACAAAGGGAGATAAGTTTAAAATTACCGTTAGGAATGAAAATTAAATAATATCCGAAACTGAAAATATATTTTCACCATGAAGGGCATGGTTTATAAGTTTTACTCAGTTGACTGATATAGTTTCGTAAGTTATTAAAATCGCACTCCTTAAGAGCGTTTTCTTGTGATGAGGAAACCTTTTGTTTTTCTGAAATAAGTACACAAACGGTGTGATATTCAACAGGAATCCGTTATTACAAGCAAGGCTATTAGTTGATTGTTAATTGTTAATTGTTAATTGTAAGGCTGCTTGATACAACAGTTTTTTTCTAAGCCCTGTAATTTCCGCAGCCATTGCAGCGGCTGTTTTGGTCGAGCATTCTTTTAATAAAATCTGTAATATTTTTAAATGCTCTTTTGATATTTCTTGAGATTTTTTATCAATTTTCGCACCATCGACGATCACCACAAATTCGCCTTTTTGCATATTTTTATCGTTTTTAACTAAGTCGAGCATATTTTCTAAACTATCTTTGACGATGGTTTCATGCAATTTAGTGACTTCTCTAGCAATTACGATTTCTCTATCTAAAGGCAATACCGTCACCATATCTTCAAGACAGGCTAAAATTCGATGACTGGATTCATAAAAAACCCATGTCAGCGACCAATCTAATCGCTCTGCAAAAAAACTTTTTCTAGCATTTGAGGTTCTCGGTAAAAAACCTTCAAAACAAAAACGATTGACGGGTAAACCTGCGGCAGAAAGCGCGGCAATCAAGGCACACGCACCAGGAATAGGGGAAACTTGTATGCCTTCTTGTTTGGCTAATCTAACCAGTGGCATTCCAGGGTCGCTTAATAACGGGGTTCCTGCATCCGATACTAAGGCGATAGACTCGCCTTGTTGCATTTTTTCCACAAGGTAAGGGGCGGTTTTCTCTTCATTATGCTGATGTAACGACACAATTTTCTTATTAATACCGTAATGTTGTAATAACATTTTGGTATGGCGCGTATCTTCTGCCGCAATTAGCTCCACTTGTTGTAAAATATCCACGGCCCTATAGCTAAAATCTGCTAAATTACCTATTGGGGTTGCAACAACGTATAATCTACCGTACTTATCAGACATTTAGTCTCCTTCTTTCAAAAAAACACACACTGTTATGATGCGCCGTTATTTAATATTGTTAATTGTTAGTTTGCCTTTTTTCTATGGTTGCTCTTTAGCAACACAATTTATGCATATGCCAGAAATTAATCGGGCAGAAGCATTGCTTCAACAAGGCAATAATAAAGAAGCCGCTGAGGTTTATAAACGCTTAGCAAGCTATAACACTGATCGACAAAATCAGTTTCGTTTGTTAGCAGCCGATGCTTTGATTGGGGCAGGGGATGTTAAGCAGGCTAAAAAATATGTCGATACCATTAACCCAACCCGACTGACTGCACCGCAATTTAATCATCTAAAATTATTACATGCACAGATTTCATTAAGCTCTGGTGATGCGGAAAGGGCGTTAAGTTTATTGAAGGGAATGCAGGTTGCTCCCTTAGATAATCGCTCTAAGTTTTCTTATTATGATTCTTTGGCTTTTGCGCATTCATTAGCAGGGCAGCCTATAAAAAGTGTCCAATCGTTAATTCTTCTCGATCCTTATATACGTGATTCTAAAAAGCTTGGTCAACATTATGACCGAATTTTAAAAACATTAATGACACTTTCCACCCATACGTTGCACGTTAAACAACCGTTAGCGGCAAATACCTTAAGCGGCTGGATGTCTTTGGCAAGAACTTTAAAATCAAATAAATATAATCTTGCGGCTAGTCTTGCAAAATGGCGTAAATTATATCCTTATCACCCTGCAAATTCTGACTTTTTACTGACTTACGAACAAAAATACCAGCATGAATTGAAAGCTAGACCGTCGACTATCGCGGTTTTGTTACCAGAATCAGGTCGCTATGCTAATGCTGCAACGGTCATTAAAAAAGGCTTTATGGCGGCTTATAATCTGGCAAAACGTGAGGCGCGTGCAGACGCAGAGATTCGTTTTTATGATACTGAAAGTGCGAATATTGTTGATATTTATCATAAAGCGGTAGGGGAGGGGGCGCAGTTAGTCATAGGGCCTTTAAATAAAAATCATCTGCAAACATTGATTGGTGGGGTAGAACTAAGTGTTCCTGTGCTGTCATTAAATCATATAGAGGGCTTAAGTCACCCTTATTTGTATCAATTTGGATTAAGCCCTATTGATGATGCTCAGCAAGTAGCTTTTAAAGCGCGTCAAGATGGTTTTCAAAATGCATTATTATTAATTCCGCAATCAAGCAAAGGCGAACGTATTGCTAATTATTTTACTAAACACTGGCAACGCTTAGGGGGAAATATTGTTAATACGCAGACTTATGATCCTGCTGAACTTGATTTTAGTAAGGCGGTTAAAAAGCTAGGTAGTCATAGTGGGCAGACTGCTGATGTTGTTATTATGAATGCTTATCCTAGACAAGCAAATTCTTTAAACCCACATTTACTTTATGATAAAGCAACTGCAAATTTACCTGTTTATGCAACGTCAGAACTTTATTCAGGTTCGCCCGATGAGTCGCGTGATGCTGATCTTGATGGGGTCGTTTTTTGTGATATTCCTTGGGTATTTAGTCAAGTTTATACGGGGTCTTTAGGTAAATATGCCTTGCAAGAGCTTTGGGCAGAATTGCCAGCAAGTTATTTACGCTTAGTGCCTTTAGGGGTAGATGCTTATAATTTAGTGAGTAAGTTGAGTAAATTAAGAGGAACCGCTTATCAAGGTGCGACAGGTAAACTTACTTTAGGAACGGATAATCGAATTAATCGTGAATTATTTTGTGCTGAATTTGATAAAGGCGATCCGAAGTTATTAAATTTTGCTCGCGAAAAAGGTTTGTTTATACCCGCAGTTCCCGCACAGCCTCAAAATATTAAGGCTACCGAAAACGATGCTACCCTTCCTGTGGTTAAAGTTTCCGCGCCGTCACGTTTAGAGACTGTTAACGATGAAGTTAAATTGAGTCCTTTACCTACGCAGCCAGATGTAAACATTCAACCGCATGTTCAATAAATTATTGCCTACACATTTGCTTCGCGGGCAAGCTGCCGAGCAAGAAGCGTATGAGTATTTATTAGCACAAGGTTTAACCCCTGTTTGTAGAAATTTTAGCTGCAAACAGGGAGAACTTGATTTAATTATGCAAGACGGCGAAACGCTGGTCATTATTGAAGTACGGTTTCGTAAAAATGACAAGTTTGGCGGGGCTTTAGAAAGCATTACCGCTAAAAAACAAGCCCATATCATCACGGCCACTCAATACTATCTATTAACCCATCCAGTAAGCTGTGCGATTCGTTTTGATGTGATTGCGATTTCGCCTCAACAAGGTTTAAATTGGATAAAGAATGCTTTTCAAAGCTGACATGAATTTACAAGAAAGAATTATTAATAATTTCTCCGAAAGTATTCAAACCAAACAACAATCGTTAAATTGTCTTGTAGGAACCATTGAATATGCCGCGCAAAAAATTGTCGAAACCTTGGTGAATGATAAAAAAATATTAAGCTGCGGTAATGGCGGTTCAGCAGGTGATGCCCAGCATTTTTCGTCTGAAATGTTGAATCGCTTTGAACGTGAACGCCCCGCTTTACCTGCAATAGCCTTAACAACCGACTCCTTAACGCTCACCTCAATTGCTAACGATTATCATTATAATAAAGTGTTTGCCAAACAACTCTACGCCTTAGGACAAAGCGGTGATGTGTTATTGGTCTATACTACCAGTGGTAATTCTGAAAGTATTGTTCAAGCAGTGCATATGGCGCATGAAAAAGAAATGTTAGTCATTGCGATAACAGGAAAAGATGGCGGTGTGTTAGCCTCTGAATTAAATGAATTTGATATAGAAATCAGAGTCCCATCTAACAGAACAGCGCGTATTCAAGAAGTACATTTATTAATTACGCATTGTTTATGCGACTTAATTGACCACCAGCTTTTTGGAGGCTAGCCATGTTTAAATTTATCCCTTTAATCCTTGTCGCGTTGTTACTCAATGGTTGCGGTATTCCTGCAATTGGAACCGCAGAGATCACAGGGGTTTCTCTTTTTCATGATCGTCGTTCATTAAAAACGATTGCCATAGACGAAAGAATTGAAACATCTGCCAGTATTGATCTTAATTCTGATGCCGATATTCGCAAATACACGCATTTTAATGTTACTTCCTTTAATGGTGTATTATTAGTGACAGGTGAAGCTCCTCATCAAGTATTGCGTAATCGAATTAGTGCTATTTTGCAAAGAGTGTCAGATGTTCGCCTTGTTCATAATCAAATGGTGCTTGCTCGACCCGCCCCCTTTACAAACCGCACTTACGATACTTTTATTACCTCTAAAGTTAAAGCTAAGTTTAGTACTAGCTCCGATATGCCTGGGTTTGATACTACACGCATTAAAGTTGTGACAGAGAGTGGGCGAGTTTTTTTGATGGGGCTTGTTTATAAAAAAGAAGCGCATATAGCCGCCGAAAATGCACGACGAGTCAATGGAGTTAGGCAAGTTGTTAAAGTTTTTCAATATATGTAACGACGGTGGAGCCGCGACTTCGAGTCGCGCACGAAGTGTTAGATATGACTTTTAGACCAGCATTTTAAAATGAGGCCGTTGTATTCAGACCTCCGAGGTTTTCAAAACCTCGGAGGTCTAAGTTTTTAATGTTTACGCGATTTAAAAAATAGATATATTTTTACGAAGTTTTTTAGGTCTCGTGCGCGACTAGAAGTCGCGTTTCCATTATTATTCCAAAATAAAACCTCTATTCTCAAATTCAAAATTTTCTAAACTCATGAATGATTCTAGTGATACTAGCACCGTAATGTTTGCAGATATTGCAGGCAGTACAGCACTTTACGATACTTTAGGCGATAAGGCTGCGAAGCAAAAAATTGATATTTGCCTTAAATTGATGATAAGAATGACTGAGGAATATAAAGGCGTTTTAATCAAAACCATTGGCGATGAAATTATGTGTCGCTACGAAAGCGTTGATTATGCGGTGGAAGCCGCCTGCGCGATGCATAATATTATTGAGACTCATCACGAATTAAGAACCTCGTCAATGGCGATTCGGGTTGGTTTGCATTTTGGCAGTATTATTCACGATAAAGGTGATATTTTTGGTGATACGGTTAATGTGGCTGCTCGTATTGCAGGTTTTGCCAAAGCCAGACAAATTCTGGCAACCAATGTTGCGATTGAACAGCTTAATGGACAATTAAAAAATATGGCAAGGGCATATGATATTGCCCCCCTTAAAGGTAAAAAAGCAGAGCTTAAAATCTGGGAAATTGTTTGGGATGATGAAGACGATGCGACTTATATTGCCCCTATGTCTGAGTCAAAAGTAGTACAAAGTTCAAAATTACAACTTGTTTTTGCACAACGGACTTTTTCGGTGCCATTATCTACACCCCCTTTTAGCATGGGGCGCAGCCCAGAAGCTGATATTTACATAAATACGCAATTTGTATCGAGAATCCATGCTTTTATTGAATACAGTCGCAGTAAATATTCTCTGGTTGATAATAGTTCTAATGGGACTTATGTGTATTTTAATGAAACAGGAAAAACTGTTTTTTTACACCGTGAAGCAATGCCGATAACAGGTGATGGACTTATTAGCCTAGGAAAACCGATAGAAACCGATGATGATGCCTTGGTGAAATTTTATTTTGAAAAGGCGTAAATGATGCGATGCAGAGGAGTGAAAAAACAAGTTTTTTCAGGTTTTCAAAGACTCTATATTTTCTAAATCATATTGTGCTTCTTTAAGCCAAACTAATCTCATAATGATTAATTAGGATGTATGTCTGGGGTAGGGGCGGTCAACTCATTTTCTGTTCCAAGTGAATTAACCCATGATTCCATTGCGTCTTGAGAAATAAAAACCCCTTTATCGGCTTCTTCTTTTGCTGTTTGCAAAGCTTTCAATTTCCATTCATTACGGCTTACATTGTAAGTATTTTTCTAGTTTTTCTCTATTTCCACTTTTTAAGTATAGGTGTTTACATATCTTTATCTTGTGAAATCAATGTCTTATGATGAATCACTGAGGTTTTATGAATATAAATTCCTCTATGAATTAAGCTTTATCTGTCAATATTATTAATTTTCATATAAATATCACAGATAATTTAATTTAACTGATTGATTTGTAAATAGTTAAACTTGTGTAGATACCTATACCCTATTTGGCGACCTTCTTTTTTTCATTCCACGGATTATGTAATTCTATTTCAAATAACTCAAAGTCATCTGTATTACGAGTAACTAATATAAATTCACCGTGCATTGCAGATGCGGCAATTAATGTATCCATAATAGGGCGCGTTAATCCTTTTTTACTAAAAGTTCCTAATAACTCTCCCCAATGACGCGCTAATTGGGTATCAACAGGAATAATTTTGTTTTCAAACCACGGTAGCAAAGTATCATCCAGCCAACGTGTTAAATTGATGGGATCGTTAAGTTGGCTAATCCCTTTTTGAATTTCACATATACTCACGCTACTGATATATAAATGTTGTTCATCAACCTGACTTAGCCAGTCAGTCACTCCCTTATTAGGTTGCGGTTTTCTAAGTTCAGATAAAAAACAGGTATCTAATAAATATTTCATAACTCAATATCTCGCCCTGTATCTTTTGAGCGCGAAACATCCAGCTCAATATCTGCCCACGGTGAGTTTTGCATGACATTAAGTAATGAGGGTTTGTTTTTTTGCGGATAAAGTTTTCGATAATCTTCTATTGAAATGACTGCAACGGTTTCTTTGCTGCGTAAGGTAATAATTTGCGGCTCTTTTCGTGCTGCTTGCACAACTTGGCTAAATTTATTTTTTGCTTCTTGTAATTGCCATTGCATGATTACTCTCCAATAAGGCTAGACTGGCTAGATATTTTAGAGGGTTATTTTTTATATCGCAAATTTTTGTAAGAAACCATACATCATCTCAAATAATTTTAACGCCTCCTGAATCACGCAGAAAATAAAGGCTATAGCGTGGGAATGCTCTCATTATTTTTAACACTCAGCAAAATTGCCAAATTTACGGTATTGTTGAGGGTGGAAGCCTAGAACTATTTGTGAGGCGGGGATGCCGCGTTCTATGAGTTGTTTGGCAATTTCTGCATCAGTGCTGTCGTGTTGTAGCCAAACTTTATTGTCTTTTATGTCGATGTGGATTAAGCAGCCATGTATGCGTTTTTTATTTTCCCAGCCTAAAGCGGTTAGTTGATAGCGGTGTGCTTTTTCATCGAAGAGTGTTTCCATTTCTATATCACCATAAG
>WTBX01000414.1 GCA_013138855.1 Methylococcaceae bacterium | reverse complement strand
TCAGTCCCCCTCTTAAAAAAAGAGGGGTTAGGGGAGGTGAATACTTACATTAAAGTGTTAGACCTTCGAGGTTTTAAAAACCTCGAAGTTTTTGCTTTTTAATACTAATTGTGACATTTTTATCTTTGCGTGAGAATCAGGGAAAGTCTAGTTCCCACGCGCTGCGTGGGAATTCAGTGGAGACGCGCCAGCGTCCCGAATCTTCATAAGTACCACGATTTATCAATATCAAGTAATCCTTGTTTCCCGTCATAAACTCCTGCACTGGAGTAACGCCAGTGTGTCGGGTTTTCTATGTAACCGCGTTTGACAGGGTTGTTGTGGATGTAGTCGATTTTTTGGCGCATCATGTCGTTATTGAGAATTTGTTGTGGATGCGTACCTTCTTCCCAGACTTGATGTTGGCGGTCGTTTTTGTGAGCTTTTTTGTAGAAGTTGAGTTGTTTTAGGATTCGACTTGCGTTTTGTTGTTGCAGTACGGCGATAAGTTGGGTTGCTGTCCAGCTTCTGAAACTCGCCATTTCTTTGCTTAAGTTTGGAGGTTGGGCGATGAGGTGGAGGTGATTTTCTAGGATGACGTAGGCGTGGAGCTTTAGACCGCAATGTTGTTGACGGTGGTTTAAGGCATCGAGGATGACTTGTACGGTGACAGGGCGCGTGAAGATTGGTATCCAGTTGAGGATGGTGCAGGTCAGGAAATGCGGTGCTTTCGGTTCGATTATTTTGTAGCGGCTGCGTCCAATGTTGGTGGTTTGTTGTGGTTTTGGATTTTGGGAGTTTAGTTTGTTTTTGGGTTTTGTTCTAGTTTCTTAATTTTAGTTTCTGTGTGTCGTGAGTTTATTTTATCTCTTACACGCTGAGATTAAGCTCTAGTTCCCACGCGCTGCGTGGGAATTCAGTGCGGACGCGCTAGCGTCCTGTATGCTTGGGTTCTTCGGGACGCTGGCGCGTCTCCTATCGGTTACCACGCAGCGCGTGGGAACCAGTCAAATCCGCACCCGCGCCATTTAAAAAGCAGGGCTTATCTCTCAAGTTGCACCCTTTTCAGGACTCAAGTTTCGCTCACAACCTCAAAAACAGACTATAAAGATTAGCAAAGTCAATCACAAACATTGTGTCTCCCCTGAAAACTGCCACATTCGGGACAAGCCGCTTTCAGGACAACAGGGTAATAAAACCCATTGCAATGGAATTATAGGAAAATCCTATTAAATAAAAGGAACACAGAATTTACCCCAAAACCACAACCACCGCAATAAAAACACAGTAATCAACAAAGCTATGACGATAATTGACAAATATCGACAACAAAGACAATAATAACACCACCACCACCAACCCATTGCGAGAACCAACATGGCAAATAGCATCAACCTATCCTTAACTGATGAACTCCGCACCTTTATCAACAACAACACAGGCGACGGCACACTATATGCAACCCCTAGTGAATTCTTGCGCCAAATCATCCGCGAAAAAAAAGAACGAATAGAAGCGGCAAACCTGCGCGATGCCATCGTAGAAGGCTATCAAAATGCCATAGCAGGACAAACCAGCCCATTCTCTGGCAACTTAAAAGACGACATGAAAAAGTTCGCAAACAACAACCGCAATAAAAAATGATACGCATTGAACTCACAGACAGAGCGCACTTTGACTTGCAAGCCATAGAAAGCTATTCAATCGCCAACTTCGGAGAAAAAGTAGCAGAAAAATACATCAACGATATTGAAGCCGCGTTATTGCTATTACAAGAATGCCCACAACTCTTAAAACAAAAAACCAATATTTCAGATTTTTTTAGCTTCTATCGCGTTCGCCAGCATTTTTTAATCTGTACCCAAATTGATAACAGCATTTTTGTACTCAGCATTAAACACGTTAGTATGGATATACCAAACCGCATTGCAGAACTAGAACCGACACTATTATTAGAAACACAACAACTTCATAAAACACTGAAATTAACTAAACGCTTAGATTAGCTTGTCCTTAGCAACGCGCTTATTAATCAAGGGGTCAGGTTACTTGAATTTATACGGTGAGTAAAAAATGAGAACGAGAGCAATATTTAGTCCGTAATTAACTTAATCAGTGTTTTTACTTTATCAATCGTAGTTTTAGAAACGGGTTCAATAAATTCGGCATCACGTTCTGCAAAGTCTAGGGATTTAAGTTGGTGTATTAAAATAGCACCTTGAGTATTTAAACTTTCTTCTAATACGACTTCTAATTTAATGCCTCTAATCGTACTACTAATAGGCGCGACTAGAGCTAGTTCGGTATGTTCGTTAAAAATCTTTCGAGAGATGACATAAGCAGGGCGGCGTTTCATAATTTCTTTACCGCTACTAGGGTCAAAATTTAACCAAATAATGTCGCCTTGTTCAGGAATATAACCCATTAAATTTCCTTGCCCATCGCAGGTGCATTAAGCCATTGTTTATCCTCTTCTGCCAGAGCGAGAGCTTCTTTAGGACTCCCCATTAAAATTTCTTCTAATGTAGGTTCAGTTTTTATTGGACTGAGGACTATTTTATTATCTTTTAAGCTAAGCTCTAAATTTGAACCGACATGTAAATCAAGCGTGTTTAAAATTACTTTAGGGAGACTAATAATATTTGCGCCACCTGATTGTCTAATTACTACTTGAGTCATAATATTTCGCCTTTGATTGATGTTTTACTATTGTATAACTTTAGTCTGATGGCAACAAAGTTTACTTAAATATTTATTTTTTCTAGTTCCAGCTTTCCAAGTAGGAATTCATACGAACTTTAAATTCAACCTCAATCTGCAATAGCAACTCAGTAGGTATTCCCACACTAAACTGCACTGCTAAATAAACCAACTATTTCAGGTGGCAGTTCGGGTGTCGCTCCAAACGAAGCACAGACAAAAGCCGCCAGACGATTGGCGCAATCGTGCATATAATCCAGCTCAAAATCATTTAATAGCCCTATTACAACCGCAGCAGTAAAAGCATCGCCCGCTCCGACCGTAT
>WTBX01000278.1 GCA_013138855.1 Methylococcaceae bacterium | reverse complement strand
CAGAAGATTTACAAGAATCCAGTATTAGTGCCGCAAGTTTACGCTTTATTTATCACGCAAGCTTACAAAGTACCCAGTCGGTTTGGGTGCAGTGTGACGCGCTAGAGTTGTTAAAAAGTGCATCGCCTTCATCACTTGCGATTACCTTGCGTAAACGTCTGGAAAGTCCTGCTAAAAATAATGATGACTTATTTGTACGTCGTAAAGCCGTGCAACTATTAGGTGAGCAATTAAAAAAACAGCCATATTTAATCGAATTATTTACTCTGGCATTAAAGGATGAATCTTCCTCGGTTCGTCAAAAAATTCCTGCCGCATTGTTGTCTGCGGATAAAAATATTATTGAGCAATATTATCCACAATTATTATTCGATGATACGGTGGAACAAGTACGCGCTGCGGCATTGTTGGAGCTAGTACCGTTATTAAAACGTAGAGATTGTTTTGAAATTGCGCTGGAATATTTGAACAAGAGCTTGCAAACGGAAATTGATAAGTTTCCTTTACGGGTGGCGTTAAAAGTTTGTGTCGATGGCTTGATTGCTTTGCAGGAAAGCTCTTTATCTTCGCAAACAAATAACATTCCTTTAAGGGAGAGTGTCCGTATTAAGCCTGTGGAGCTTTATGTCAATAAATTAGTTATAAGCATTGCTAAATTACATAAAAATGCAAAATCCCTAGCGGTCAGACGCTGGGCGGCACAAACGCGCGAAGTTATGTTTTGTCAGCATAACTCTTTATTAAAACAACAATTAGAAGATTTACGCAGCTTTGTTATCACTATTAAACCGAGCAAAACCAAACGCTTACCCGAACGCTTTGCGCGATTAAGTGATAAGGAATTAGGGCGGTTATTATCCATCATCGCTCATGATGATTATGGCTTTGATGTAGAACGCGGTCGATTCGGCTGTTTTATTACACGCGGTCATGCCTTTGGTTTTAGGTGGTGGCGATTTATTCACGAATTTCGTTACCCCTCCCCCGATAAACGCCAAGCCTTTGTGCATACGAAAGGACGATTATTTTGGGGACATTTGCGCATTCCCTCTGCAATTCTATCTGAACTCGCCGAAACTAAAGTACCTGGTGAACCGTTTTTTATAGGCTCAGAAGAAGGCTGGCGCGGTTATTTACCGCTAGTCGATGAAGTCATTTCCGCTTTAGCCTTAGGTGCGAAAAAAACTTATTTTTATCATGCCGAAGGGATTACCGAATTACAACCACCGCGCTCATGGTTTAAGCGTCATTGGGTTTCTTGGCAATTAAGCTGGCGATTTGTTGATTATGCACGCTTAAGAAACTGGCAAGAAAGCAATCAAGAGCCAGCAAGTAGTTATTTACAAGCCTTAGCTAAATTAGGCGTAACGGTTAGTTTTCAAGGACATCATCACCCACAAATTGAAGATACGGTTGACCCAGTGGTGTTACGTTTTTTTCCTGCGGTTCTGCCTTTCGATACCTCAGTTTTATGGGAAAATTTAAATAACTATTTTATTTCGGTCTATGAAAATTCCACTCATGAATTAGCGGTTTTTATAGCAGGTGCAATTGCTTATTTTGTGACGAAGCAATTATATTTATATAACAAAATGAAAAAAGCGCGGGCTAATATTCCATTAGTTTTGGGCGGTTGGGGAACGCGAGGAAAATCAGGGACTGAGCGAATTAAATCGGCTTTGATGAATGCTTTAGGCTATAGCATTATTTCCAAAACTTCTGGCTGTGAAGCGATGTTTATTCATGCGCATCCTTTCGGTGAATTGCGGGAAATGTTTTTATTTAGACCTTATGATAAGGCTACGATTTGGGAACAACATAATCTAGTATGCCTATCAGATAAATTAAAATGTGAAGTGTATTTATGGGAGTGCATGGGATTAACACCTTCCTATATCGACATCTTACAACGTCAATGGATGCAAGATGATATAGCGACCATCACCAATACTTACCCCGACCATGAAGATTTACAAGGGCCTGCGGGGGTCAATATTCCCGAAGTGATGACACAGTTTATCCCGCATAAATCTTCGGTAGTCACCACAGAAGAACAAATGCTACCGATTTTAGCGGCAGCCGCACGAGAAGTAGACTGTGACTTTACCGCTGTTGGTTGGCTAGAAGCAGGCATGTTAGCCCCTGATGTATTAGCGCGTTTTCCTTATGATGAACATCCCTTTAATATCGCCTTAGTGTTAGCCGTAGGTTATCAATTAGGCGTAGAACACGATTTTGCCTTAAAAGAAATGGCGGATAGAGTGGTTGCAGATATAGGCGTTTTAAAAACCTCAGCTTGTGCAACATGGCGTAGTCGGCGTTTAGAATTTATCAACGGTATGTCCGCGAATGAGCGTTTTGGTTGTATGGGTAATTGGTCTCGCGTGGGCTTGGATAAATTAACGATTGAAGATAATCCCGATACGTGGATTACCTCAGTGATTAATAATCGTGCCGATAGAATTGCCCGCTCTCGTGTTTTTGCCAGTATTGTGGTTAAAGATATTAGTTTTGACCGTTGCGTATTAATTGGTAATAACCTCAGCGGTTTTATCAGTTATATCCGTGAGGCATGGGCAGAATGGATTGCAGGTATTTCCTTAGACACCGATGACCAAACACCTGATGAAGTATTATTGGCAATGGCGCAACGCTTTAGAGTTCCTTATTCAGACGAATTAGTAAAGACTCGTCTACAAAAAATGCTAGAAGGACAAGAGCAAGCATTAAATATACAAGCTTGTCTTGATGTCTATCAGCAAGCCGATGAATTAAACGCGCTATTAACTCAAAATACTGTTGCTCACCGCCAAGAAATTAATGATTTTCTACAATTAGATTTAAGCGCGTTAAAAAGTTATAAAGATTTTTCAGACAAATTAAAACAAGCCGATAATCAAATCAGTGATAAATTACAAGCAGAATTTGAACAATTACTCTGGCAATGGTTTGAAGTGAAGTTAGTGGTAGTCGAGGATTATTACTCCACAGGCAACCAAGTCATTAAACAAATTTGCGATGCCACCCCGCCCAGCTTTTATAATCGTATTATTGGAATGCAAAATATAAAAGGCACAGGGCTAGACTTTGTTTATCGCTGGCAAGCGTGGGATATATGTCATAAAGCCTGTCAACAATTAAGTAGTGATTCAGTAACTGAATCCGCTAAAGGTCTACAAGTGCTTGCCGCTTTTCAAGAGTATGGCTTTCTAGCCGAAGAAACGGTTCGAGATACTGTAACAAAAGTCACCAGTTCAGCAATCGCACAAAATGAACGTTATCAAGCCGAATTAAAACTGATCTTGTCTAATTTAGAACAGGCATTAGACAAACTAACCCAGCAAGACAGCCAGCAGTCAGGCTCAAATAATGAAACGTGGTTGAGTAAAATTAATGATAGCTTAGAAGCTTTTTTTGATGCGGGTGATGCCGTTTTACGTCGTAAAAAAGCCGATAGAATTTACCAAGATATGGTGGATGAACGTATCAGCCATGATCGTGCCGCTTTAGAATTACAAGCCTTAAACAAACGCCAAAAAGGGGGCTGGTTAAAGTGGTTTAACTGATATTATGCAAAACGGATTTTTCATGAAAATTAAAAAGGAGTCCAATAGCTTTGTAAGTGTTCAGTCCCCCTCTTAAAAAAAGAGGGGTTAGGGGAGATTTTATTAAATAAATCCCCCTCAATCCCCCTTTTCCAAAGGGGGAGGTGAATACTTACATAGCTTTAGCTATTGGCGAATGAAACGGTTTATAAAAATGTTAGAAGACTTATGGATAGTTGCTTAAAACAAAAGTTTTATTGTAACTACTTAGGTGGAGCCGCGACTTTTAGTCGCGCACGAAGTTTCATGTATGAATTTTAAAACAAGTTTATTTTAATCTGTTTAATTTATAAATTTTGAAAATAGTTTTAGGTTTCGTGCGCG
>WTBX01000295.1 GCA_013138855.1 Methylococcaceae bacterium | reverse complement strand
CTCTCATCATAATGCTGCATAAAACTGCTGCCATCAGGCAAAATTAGCTTTGCACCTTCCCCTCTGACGGCTTCACTAATTAAAAAAGAGCGGGCATTAGGATGATAAAGGCACGTTGGGTGAAACTGCATAAATTCCATGTTGCCAACTTCACAACCTGCTCGCCAAGCCAGTGCGATACCATCGCCTGTAGAAATATGAGGGTTGGTTGAATATAAATAAACTTTACTCGCCCCACCTGTCGCTAATACCACAATACGCGCTGAGACTGATTTTATTTGCTGATGCGGTATATCTAAAACATAAGCCCCTATCACATCATCACTAGCTTGCCCTAGTTTGCGGGCGGTAATTAAGTCGATGACATTATGATTTTCCAGCAGCTCTATATTAGGATGTTCTTGAGCGCGTTCAATCAATGATAATGACATGGCTTTCCCCGTGGCATCGGTCGCATGAACAATACGCCGGTGAGAATGGCCGCCTTCACGGTTTAAATGCAACTCTCCAGATTTTTCTTCGGTAAAAGCGACACCTTGTTCGCGTAACCAGTCTATACTTTGTTTTCCATGTGTTACTGTCAGCCTGACGATTTCTTCATTACAAAGACCCGCGCCTGCATTTAAAGTATCCTCTATATGTGATTCTATGGAGTCACTTTCATCCAGTACCGCAGAAATGCCTCCTTGTGCATAAAAAGTGCTGCCAGACGTTAAGGAAAATTTTGAGAGGACAGCAACGCGGGCTTGGTCTGCTAATTTAAGTGCCAGCGTGAGTCCAGCCCCACCACTGCCTATGATAAGTACGTCGTAAGAATTTAAATCTGTCATGGTTATACTAAAAACATTAGGGTTACAGTGGCTTAATCGCCGTTGTTTAGGGATAATAGCGTTTTTTAGGGCGATAGTAATTATTTTTATAGAACTTATACGGATTGTGTCTGTCCATTTCAACATAAAACTATACTGTGAATAATCAACCGAATACATCTGAACCACTTGATAAAGATTTAGTCGCAAGAGTACAGCGAGGGGATAAATCCGCCTACGATGTGCTGGTGATTAAATATCAACATAAGATTATTCAGTTGGTTAATCGTTATATAAAAGATCCTAGCGAGGCACAAGATGTCGCTCAGGAAGCTTTTATCAAGGCCTATCGTGCCTTGGGTAATTTTAGAGGGGATAGTGCTTTTTATACGTGGCTTTATAGAATTGCTATTAATACCGCTAAAAATTATTTATTGTCACGCTCGCGCCGACATTCTGATTATCAGGTTGATATTCAAGATGCAGAACAATTAGAAAATGCAGCGCAGTTAAAAGGCATGGATACGCCAGAACACTTGTTGATGAGTGATGATATTGTGGAGGTGATTGAAACAGCAATAGAAAAATTGCCAGAAGAAATGCGTACTGCAATTATGTTAAGAGAATTTGATGGAATGAGTTATGAAGAAATTGCTCAAGCAATGGAGTGTCCAGTTGGTACAGTCAGATCGCGTATTTTTAGAGCGCGTGAGGCTATTGATAAAAAGTTAATCCCATTGCTTGATGAAAGGTGAGTTTCGATGGATGAAGATGTAAATCAAAAAATTTCGCGGTTTGTTGATAATGAAATGAATGCTGATGAAGCATTTGAGTTAATAAAAAAGGTGCAGTTGAAAGCTGAGTTAAAAGATAAAGTCACGCGTTATCAAGTAGTTTCTCAGGCCTTGTCAACTGAACGTGTATTACCCGTTAAAACTGATTTTTTAGCGGGTATTCAACAAGGTATTGCTAATGAGCCAAGCTATTTGTTGCCTGTTAAGTCGCGTCCTAAAGCTTCACGGCAAGCGATTGTTGCCATAGCCGCTTCTATAGCATTAGTGGCTGTGTTGGCAACGAGAATGGATTATGAAAAACCGAGTGCAGAAAAGCTAAATACGCTATCGGCTTCCGCAGCCCCTGTGATAAAGAAACAGACTGTCGTCGAAAAGAAGCCAAGAACGAAAGTGGCGTTATACAAGCCTTTTAAGCCGTCACAAGAGGTCAATCAAAATAATCGCTTCAATGATTATCTTCAAGCGCATAATGCCAGTCTTTACACTAATGGTGTGGCGACTTTTCAGCCCCATGTTCAAACGGTAAGTTACAGGCAGGATTAAAGTGTTAAATCGTTTTTTATTACTTATTTTATTATCTGTCAGCAACGTCTGGGCAGATGAAAAACCCGCTACCGCTTTGCAATGGTTGGGTCAAATGCAACAGGCGATGAAGTCGCTTAATTATCAAGGTACAGTAGCATTTTTAAGGAATAATAAACTGGATACGATGAAGTATTCACATGCAGTGGATAAAGAGGTTGAGCAAGAGCATTTGCTTTCTTTAAACTCTCCGATGCGTGAAGTGCTTAGACATGCGGGAAATGTTAGTTGTGTTTTTAAAGACTCAAAAAGTGTAGAAATTAATCACCGTCCTAGTGGTCGTTCCTTTATTGTTGATTTACCTGAAAATTTTACTGAGCAAGCCGCTGTTTATGACTTTGAAATTGCAGAACAACAGGAAGTTGCGATGCTTCCCGCGCAAATTATCAATATTAAGCCTAAGGATGATTATAGATATGCACGGAAGATCTGGATAGAGCAACAAAACTTTTTACCGTTAAAAATTGAAGCTTATGATATTACGGGTGCAATAATAGAGCAGGTAATGTTTACTGAGTTGTCGATTGAAAAAAAGCTTCCTTTTGCAAAGGTTGATATAAAATCTGAGGACTTAAAAGTTAAGCATATTCATCAGTCCAGTTTGCAGGCAATGGAAAAAGCTGACTTTGTGCTTAATAATCTTCCTCAAGGGTTTAAAGAAGTTTTTTTTGTAGAAATGACAATGCATGGCTCTCAACAATCAGTAGAACATTTGTTATTAAGTGATGGTTTTTCTTCGGTGTCTATTTATCAAGAAGCGCGAAGTGAAAAAAATCCAAAAGGCATTCAGTCAGCAGGAACGGTGCATTCTTTAGTTAAAATAGTCGGAAGTTTTCAATTTGTACTCATGGGAGACGTTCCCGTGAAAACCATTCAATTTATCTCGGATGGTATTAAGCTTAAAGCTCAATAATATTGCATTTTCACATAGTTTTGAGTAGAAAATGCACTGTGCATTTATAATTTTGATTCAGCATAGTTAATCAGGAGTTGTTATGCTTAAAATTGCGGTATCTTTTGTTTTTTTCTTTGTTTTAAATCAATTTGCTTGCGCTGAATTGCCCGATTTCACCGAAATGGTTAAGAAAAATGGGAAGGCTGTTGTTAAGGTTAATGTGATTCGACGTGTACAACTTAATACCCCCCCTCAAATTGCTCAAACCTCTAATTCTAAATCGCCTAATTCTCTAGGTTCAGGTTTCATTGTTTCTAAAGAAGGTTATATTATAACCAATTACCATGTCATTAAAGCTGCTGATAAAATTATCGTGACGTTGAAGGACAGACGAGAGTTTGTCGCCACATTAATTGGTACGGACGAGAAAATTGATATAGCCGTGTTGAAAATAAAAGCACATGACTTACCTATGGTTAAAGCTGGTTCTCCAGATAAATTAAAAGTAGGCGGATGGGTCGTTGCTATTGGTTCTCCCTATGGTTTCGATCAATCAGTCACCGCAGGTATTGTGAGTAGTAAAGGTCGTGATATAGGCCTTGGAAATTATGTATCATTCATTCAATCGGATGTTGCGATAAATCCTGGTAATTCTGGTGGGCCTTTGTTTAATTTAGCGGGGGAAGTAGTGGGTGTTAATTCACAGATATTTAGTCCTACAGGTAGTTTTCTAGGTATTTCCTTTGCTATTCCCATTGATGTTGTTATGAATGTGGTATCCCAACTTAAGAGCAAAGGGCAAGTTCATCGTGGGTGGATGGGCATTCAAACTCAAAATGTAACACGAGGGTTAGCAGAGTCATTTTCTATGAAGAGACCTTATGGCGCATTAATATCAGAAGTTATCTTTAGAGGCCCCGCCGATGAAGCGGGTTTTAGGGTAGGTGATATTGTGATTGGCTTTAATGGTAAAAAAATAGAAGCGGCAAATGAATTACCCCCTAGAGTTGGAATGATGACTGTTGGTGATATTGCTGTCGCAGAAATTATTCGGCAAGGTGAGAGAAAAACGCTTGAATTTGAAGTAGGCTTATTACCAGAAGGAAAAGTCGTGCTAGGGAGTTTGTCCGCGCAAAAAACAATTGATCGTTTAGGGGTGATTGTTAGCCAATTAACAGCGGATGATCGACAGGTTTTTAATGTGCGACAATTTGGTGTGTTGGTTTATGCGATTTTTGAGCAAGGAGCCGCTTATCAGACTAAAATTAAACAGGGTGATATTATTTTAAGTATTCAAGGGAATGATATTCGGAAAATGAGTGATGTTGAAACTATAATTAGTGGTGAGCCTACAGGCGGGAATGTCGCTGTTTTAGTTAAGCGTAATGGACGAAGAGAATTTTTAGCGGTTAAGTTGTTTTAATGTAAGTATTCACCTCCCCCTTTGGAAAAGGGGGATTTATTTAATAAAATCTCCCCTAACCCCTCTTTTTTTAAGAGGGGGACTGAACACTTACTAAAAAAACACATGCCTTAGCGGTAGAAATGCTCAACGATTGGGCGGTGATATTTACCATATTGGATCACCCGCATTTGCCGTTGACAAATAACGAAGCCGAGCGTGCGCTACGCCATTGGGTCATT
>WTBX01000028.1 GCA_013138855.1 Methylococcaceae bacterium | reverse complement strand
CCTGTTAAATTATTTTCATAAGAAAAATACCATTCGCTCATCGTCTTACCCCTTATGTTTTATATTAATTAAAGATGCTGTTCCGCTAAACTCTATTTATTTTTAGCAACTAAAGGAACTGTTTATAGATTACGCCATTGAAGTCATTAAAACCACTGTGAATACAAATTTTTGAGCGGTTCGATTTAAAAATAGGAGTCCAATAGCTAAAGCTATTGGACTCCTGTGATTTTATTCTTGCTACTTTGAGTATTTGTAAATGTGAAAAAACTTGTTTTTTCACTCCTCGTTAATAAGCCACATAATATATATAATGAAAAAACAACGGCGCGGTGTACATTAGGCTATCTAACCTATCTAAAATTCCGCCATGACCAGGAATTAAACTGCCGCTATCTTTAATATGTAAATCACGTTTAACCGAGGAAATAACCACATCTCCCACAAAACCTGATAAGCCAATAATCGCACCAGCTAATAAGCCTGTTTCAAAACTCAACGGTGTGAGTAACGGTGCAATTCCCCCTGCACACAAGGTAATGGTGATTAAACCACCGATAAACCCTTCCCACGTTTTATTAGGGCTGACTTTAGGAATAATCTTATGCTTACCTAGCATTTTTCCCCAAATATATTGGCAAACATCGTTGAACTGGGTCACAAATAATAAAAATAGCACTAAGCCTATTCCACCTGCCGCAGTATTTTTAACGGGGAGCATTAATAAATAGGCGATGTGACTCATTGCAAATACGGTGAGCATCACCGCCCAATGCAAGATGCCTGCCGCACGAATAAAGCCTTCGGTTTCACCAATTAAAATCATCCGCAACGGCAATAATAAAAAGATATAGACAGGGATGAAAATAATAAACATCCCATACCAGCCCATGCTGACCCAGTAATATTGCAAGGGAATAGAAAGATATGCCCAAAAGATTACCCGCCTATCCGCATGGCGTGTAGGAACGATGGAAAGAAATTCTTTAAGTGCGAGAAAACTTAAAAAACCAAAAAAGATGATAGCGGCATTTTGGCTAATGCTCAGGACGATAAATAAAGACAGTACCATCCACCACCACGAACGAATCCGTAGCTGTAGCTCGGTATAATTTTTATCAGGATTTTTAAGACTTAATAAAAAACTGATACTACTAGCGATAAGCAATAAGCCGATAACGGCAAGCATCGCATAAAAGGAATGCGGGGGAATATCAAACGGTATCTTCATTTTCTAAATAGCGATAAGCCGCAGTAATGCGATTATATAAAGTTAAGGTACAACCTAAAATCATGAGCATCAAGGCGATTAATAAACTGTAGCTCTGCCACCAGAACGCGCTTTCAATAGCGGTCAATAGACAGGCAGCAGTAATTAACGCCATGCGATGCGGTTTTGCCATAGGCCCTTGAAAATTAATCGGTGCTTTGACACTTGCTGCCAAGGTTCGTACATACGCAGTCATTATTGCTAATATTGCGGCAAGCCAGCCTAGTTCTACTCCATAACTAACCACCGTAATCGAATACCCCACAGAAACTATAATTAAAACATCGGCAAAACGGTCAGGAATATCGTTAAATAACTCGCCCGATTTAGTGTGTTTACCGCCTTCTACCGCAACCATGCCATCAAACAAATTACATAATAAGCGGCATTGAACCAGTACGCCTGCGGTTATCGGTAATAACCACCGACCGCTGCCATTTACATAAGGTAAGAATAATAAACACAGTCCTGCTAAGGCGGCAAAAACAATACTGATAAGAGAGATTTGATTCGGGGTAATATTTTGCTTACTGATATAACGCGCTATTTTTTTGGCTAATTCAACATTGCGTGTTTTTAAGGGTCTTCGTGCATCAACATTATTCATAGTGACTCCTGTTTATGGCTAGCTTTTCTCAGTTTATAAGCGGTATATAAACAAAATGCAAATGCAACGCTTAAAGCGGGACTAATAGTATAAATAATTTCGGGGGTGCCGACGGTGTAATGAATCGCCGCTAAACAACTGCCTGTAACGCTGACGGTGAAGATGGCGGGCAATAGAATTTGCCAGCTATTTTTTGGCAGTCGGTGATAAATCCAGCTAACGGCATGAACCATTAACAAGGTAATCGTAAAACTTGCGGTTCCTTGGGTGATGGCTGAGATAATCGCCATTTCTGGATTTTCTCGACCATTTATATAATACGCCCAACCACCCCATAATATAAATGCCAGTATCGCAGATAAGAAGTTATAAAAAGAGCTGGTTTTGGGATGATTTGATTGCTTGTGACTCATGATTACACCGTTGTAACAGGCTTCTATCTTTCAGTGGAATAGAAATAATTAATAACTGATGTTACGCAAAGGCGTGAAAAACAAGTTGTTCACGTTTGCAAATACTTTAATATTTAGAATATAAAGAGGGAGTCCAAAACATGTTTTGGACTCCAGTTTATAAAGCAATTTTTTGGGTTCATCAACATTTTCCGTGAAAATATTAAGTATAAGGACTGGCAGCCCTCCCGTGGTGTGAGGAAAATAAAGAGAGAACTGCCAGTCCTGCTTCTGCGTTTCTCGGAAAATCCCAAAGAGCCATATTTTTTGTGTTGAACGTGAGTGAAAAACTTGTTTTTTCACTCCGAACAGAAGTCGGTTATTTATTTTTTGCGTAACATCAGTCAATAATTAGACGAAACAATAAAAACTAAGAATACTAAACCTAGCAGCCAGCCAACGAGTACCCCTGATATAAATGTTAAGGAAGCGGGAAGCTTCCGAATTTCAGATTTTTGTTGAATTAGCGATTTTTTACAAAACTGATAATTAACCTTATTAGGAACTACTTCATTCCCGTGGTAAAGATAGCAATTTAAGACGGTGTTCAAGGGCTTATTTTTAAGCTCGTTCTTACCAATAACTTTAATTTTTCCTTGGCATTTCACACATTTAGCTGACTTCGTTTTTTTAGGCAAGCGGTTTTCAGCAATGTTATATACTGCCTTACATTGATTACAAATTATCTTCATTTCAAAGCCCCTCTATCGTAGTCATGCAAACTCTGTTATCTACTAAAGTATCATGTATGATACGTGATTTAAATCACAAAACTACCATTTAGGCTTATTCGACTTAAGTTTAGTGGCCTGTTCTGCCCTAAGCATTTATGTTTGATAGTTTTAAATTCAGTTAAAACAACTGTGTTAGTAAGTATTCACCTCCCCCTTTGGGAAAGGGGGGTTGAGGGGGATTTATTTGATAATATCTCCCCTAACCCCTCTTTTTTTTAAGAGGGGGACTGAACACTTACCTGTGTTATGGTCTACAAAATCACTGCATTTTTGAATAGAATATTTCAATGCGGTATAAAAATAATAATTATGATTAAACCTTTTACGAAATTTTCGCAGTCTTTGCTGGGTGTTTATGATGTTTTTTAAACAAAAGATTTATCTTATTGGTTTTAGCGTAGCCGCCATGCTGTTCTGGCTTATAGATCCTGTCATTGATTTTTACTTTTTTAATTCATCACAGCAAAACTTATCAACCTTAACCTTCTCCCCCTCTAATCTGGAGATATGGATACGAACACTTGTTTCTGTGTTATTAATCAGTTTAGGCGTTGCTTTTCAGTTTATACATCAGTCTAAACTCTCTCTGGAAAAAAAGCTGTTCATCGAAAATATACTGGAAACGGCACAGGAAGGCATTATTTGTATTACGCCCAATGGCATCGTGACTCGCTTTAACCATGCTGCCGAACAAATGTTTGAGTATCACCGAAACGAAATTTTAGACACACCCATTAATAATTTAATGCCACCGCCTTTTGCCGAGAACCATGATGACTACCTTGCAGCTTACTTAAGCAGCAAAAAATCAAAAATTATAGGCCGCCCTAGGGAGGTCATTGGCTTAAAAAAAGATGGGACTACTTTTCCGTTAATGCTGACAGTCAGTGAAATTAAAACCGCCCATCACCATGAATTTACTGGCCATCTTAGAGATTTATCCAACGAAAGAAAAGCCCAAACGGAAGTAAAGGAGCAGGCATTACGATACGAAGCTATTGTAGAAGATCAGCCTCAGCTTATTTGTCGTTATCAGCCAGATTTTACCTTAACATTTGTAAATTCCGCCTTTTGCCAGATACTTAATAAAAGCAAAGACGAATTACTTAGCCATAGCTGGATTTCCGGCTTTTCTAATTATAAGCGGCAACAGTTTCAAAGCTATTTAGCCGACTTAACGCCCGAACACCCAACACGCATCGAAAATAACGCCTTTTTTTTACAAGAAGATGGCAGTAAAGAATGGGTAAATTGGACAAATAAAGCCATTTACGATGAGCAAGGACAGCTCTTTGAATACCAAGATGTAGGGGTGATTATCACCGCACAAAAAAATGCAGAGTTACGCATGGAAGAGGAAAAAATCAAAGCAGAACAAGCCAACCTAGCTAAGTCTGAATTTTTGTCACAAATGAGTCATGAATTACGCACTCCGATGAATGCAATTTTAGGCTTTGCTCAATTGCTAGATATGGACAATCTAAATAAAGACCAACATGACAATGTTAATGAAATTCTATCTTCTGGCTATCATTTGTTGGAATTAATTAATCAGGTTCTTGATTTATCTAAAATTGAATCAGAACAATTTGAAATAGAATTGGAAGTCATTGAATTAAATTTACTCATTAAAGAATGTATTGCCTTGATTCTCCCTTTGGCCAATCGTAGGCAAATCACCATCATTGACAATATTACTCAAACATCAGAGTTTGAATTTACCGCTGACAGACTGCGTATTAAACAAATTATGCTTAACTTAATGTCAAACGCGGTTAAATATAATAATACAGGTGGTACTCTGAAACTGTCTTATGAATTGAGCGAAGATGATTGCTTAAAACTTAATTTTATTGATAGCGGTTACGGTATTAATGCAACGCAGCTAACGAAGCTATTTCAACCTTTTGAACGTTTAGATGCAAAAAACGGCAATATTGAAGGGACTGGCATAGGTTTAACTATTTCTAAAAAACTGATTGAGGAAATGAAAGGTACGATTAGCGTAACGAGTACAGTCGGGCAAGGCAGTTGTTTTTGTATAGAATTACCATTAAGTATCTTTAAAGTACGAGTTCATATAGATGAGGGATGACAGAATGGAAGCGAAAAGTATAAAACTGAGAGGCGACTTTTAGTCGCGCAGAGTGTGTTCTTTTTATAGTTTGAGTAATATGACTCGTGCGCGACTAAAAGTCGCGGCTCCGTATCCCATCCTAAATGACATCAAGCTTAAGTTCCGTTGTCAGAAAAGCCCTAATTCCAGCAATTCCCTGAGCACCTGAAAACTGAACTTGCGGCATATCATTCATAACAATCCCACCTAAAGCAAACACGGGTATATTTACTTGTTCAATCAATTCAGACATTAGTTGCCAACCTAAAGTTTTGGCGTTCGGATGAGTAAGCGTTGGCAAGATAGGTGCAAGTACCGCAAAATCAACGCCAATTTTTTCAGCGTGTTGTAGTTGTTGAAGATTATGACAGGAAGCGGCAAGCAAACCCTGAATCGCAGAACGTTTTTCTAATTTCATTAAGTCCGCACTGGTTAAATGTAATCCATCCGCTTTAATTTTCGCCGCATGAATAACCCCCGAATTAATCAATAGTTTCGCTTGATGTTGTTTACATAAAGGTAAAGCTTGCGCTAAAAACTGTTCAACTTCGACAGCATCAAGGTTTTTTAAACGCGCTTGAATTAACTTAACCCTATTGTTTAATATTTTTTGTAAATTAGGTAATAGAGCAGTTTTATTAGCATCATCTAAAATTGCATAACAGCGTGGTAATTGTGCGGCTTTGATGATGGCTTTATTGGCGGCGGGGAATTGATAATCAGCAAGGTTTTCAAGTGCTACCCATTTTATCGGTTGCCCTTCTTTTCCATGAGCTGTGCCTGTAAAATCAGTGACTTCCCAAACATCTAATAAGACTGATAAATCTTGATAATGGTGACGAATTTGAATGAGAGGGTTTGCGCTATTAATAGTGATTGCCAGCTCTTCGGCTAATTCACGTTTTAAAGCCTCAAACACGTTTTCATCGGCTTCAACTTTACCGCCTGAAAATTCCCATAAACCACCTTGATGGGCTTTATCTGCGCGTTTGGCGATTAATATTCTGTTCTCTGAGTTTTTAATAACGCCTACGGCAACGTGTAAAAATGGGGTTTCTAAATTCAAGGAAATTCCTTTTCAGCTTAATAACAGATTAACAAATGTAACTACTCAGACGGAATCGCGACTTTTAGTCGCGCACGAGTTTTAAAATTAGTTTATTTAAATCTGTTGAATTTATAAATTTTGATGATGTTTCTTGGTCTCGTGCGCGACTAAAAGTCGCGTCTCCGTTATTTCAAATAGCTCTTCTGGGTTTCCAGTGAAAACGTAGATGTCAGGACTGGCAGTCCTTCCGTAAAGTATGAAAACCAAGATAGGACTGCCAGTCCTTTTGCTAAATGACTTGGGTTTCACGAAAATTCCAGAAGAGCCGAATTTATAGATTTTCATGATGTTTCTTGGTCTCGTGCGCGACTAAAAGTCGCGTCTCCGTTATTTCAAATGACTATAAATGCCTTGTCATATTTGCAAATCGCTTGCCTAACAAATCTAAAATAAATTGCAGTTTTTCAGGATCTTTTTTAACTTGTGCAAGAAAAATATTACGCTCTAAAACCATTACTTGAGTATCTTCTTCTGCAATCACATTGGCAGTACGGTCACTGTCACAAAGTAAGGCAATTTCACCAAAAAGCTCGCCTTTATTCAAATGATTAACTGTTTTTAAGGTTTCAGGTTTATCCATATCCCCAATAACAACTTTCGCCTTACCTTCTACAATAAAATAAGCGGCATCACCCTGCTCATTCTGCTTAATAATGGTTTCACCCGCAACGAAATATTGTCGAAAAAAGTTTTCCATAAAAAAGACGATATTTTGTTTTTGTGAAAAAATGGTAAAACTATCCCTAACCTTTTTCAAATCAATCGCCATCGGCAAAATATTGACACCATGAACATCAATAATTTCAGACACTTTTTTAAAACCACAACGGCGCATTAAAGCTTGTAAGGGCGGATTAAAAGGCGCGACTATATGCGTCCCTTGTTTTGAAATTGCCCAATAAAATGCCATCATCATTAAGCTGTTTAAAATGGGTAAATTTCCACGATATTTATCTTTAATGCAAAATTGTCCCACGCTGATAACTAAAGTCTCTTCGATAGGAATATGTTGATGAAAATTATAAAAATCATCGGCAGGAATACCGACACAACTATTGATAGTTAAGCGTAAAGCTCCGATAGGAATATCATCAACGAATGCCATAAAATTAACCGAGGTATCAAAGGCATCAAAACGGTCAACTAAACGCTTATCTTCCCTAGGCGCAAAATACGCACCCTGCTCAACAAAAACTTCATGCCGTAGTTTAAAAACAGTGTCTAAGGCCTCAGGGCTTATGGCTGCCATTACTTTAATCGACATTAATTTTCCGTCACTTGAGCGTGTGCAAGGTATTCTTGTGTTAATAATACTTTAGGGACTTCGCCTTTAAGATAGCGTGAACATAAGATTTCTTCGGTCGCAATTTCGTCTAAAGTAAAGCCTTGATGACTAACAAAATCAGCCATTTCAGCCTTAGGTTTAAGCCAGTGAATCGCTTCGCCTTTAGTTTGTAAATAGCGTTTTAATAATGAGTTATGGGAGTGGTCTTCTGGCTCTAAAGCGGTAAAGACAAAATGAAGCTGATGGTTACATAATTTTTTTAAGCTGCTAAATAAGTCTTTAACTTGTTGCTCGTTTAAATACATTAAGACCCCTTCGCAAATAAACAGCGTTGGTTTTTCTGCTGAGAAGGCTGCGAACTGACTTAATTCGCCTTCCAGCGTTTGTTCGGTAAAATCAATCGGTAAATAATGCAGGTTTTCCAAGGCTTCATTGGAACTCTTAAAAAACTGCTCTTTTAAATTTTGAGTGGCAGGGTGATCTATCTCAATAAAACTGACTTCTGGATATTTTTTAGATAAACGATAAGCTAAAGTATCTAGCCCCGCGCCTAAATTAATCACTTGAGTCATGCCTTTTTTTAGTTGAGTCCTTGCATAATCTTCGATGCCACGTTTTCTAAGCACATAATGCAAGGTGATATTAGGAGCTAATAAGCGTTGTAAGACAGGGACGGCACATTCTCTATAAAACCAGTTATCCAGTTGTTTAAGACGTTTTCGCCCTTGTTCTGAGGCATTTAACATGCGCTCACAACTTTGTTTAAATTCATCATCGACTAGATAAGCATACTCTGGCTTACGCGCTGTATAGAGTATTCCTTGCAAGACTGTTAAGGCGGTAGAACTGGCTTCGTTTTCTTTCATGAGTGCATTTTTAATTATTATTTTTGGGTAAGTGAAAAAACTTGTTTTTCACGCCGTTGTTTAAATTCGCTTTAGATAAATCAACACAAGGCTTACAATGTCTATTCACTTAATTGGAGAAGATGATGAAAAAACATCGCAAACATAAGCAAAAGGCTATCAAAGAGCCTGTTTTACAAAACCCTGTCGCAAAATATGCGCGTCAATTTAATAAAGCCCAAGTATTTAAGGATAAAACTAAATATCAGCGTAAAGCTAAACATCAAGGCATGGAGCCTTTTATTATGTCTTTTTTCAAGGCCATAACAAAAAGTTTCATGGCTTCTGATTCAGGTTTACCTCATGCGTTAACGGTGTACTAAGTCCTATATTTTCGATTAACGATAAATCATAAGCCGCACGATTCACCGCACATTGCGCATCAATCAGTTTGTGAACATTTTTTAAACTATAGACTAAACGCCATCTCACCGCATGATCGCCATTTTCCATCAATTTAATTCCTACCAATTTATCGGCATTAATCGCGGATTCTGCTTCACAGGCATTTTCCCAAACTTGCGTTAAAAACGCCTCGATTTTGGTACTTTCAAAACCATAACCAATATTAAAATCTACAAATTGCCGCAAGCCTGAGGCGGGGCATTGCGTTAAAACTTCTATTTTAGAGCCACGCAACATCGCATTCGGCAGCAAGATTTTATGTCTACCTGCTAAATCACGGAACGTCGTTTGGCTCAAAGTGGTCTGAAGCGTAATGGCTAATAAGTCTAATTCAGTAATTTTAACCACACTTCCCGCTTCTACATCGCTGTTATAAAGTAGAATCAAACCATTAATATTATCGGCTGCCCACACATCTTTAGTCGAATAAACCAACAATAATAACGCGCCTAATACACTGGTGGCTTGTAACCAGTCGGTCATTTCCCAAATATTAATAATAATTAAGATGGAAAGTAATACCGCTAGCAAAACCGCAAGCAGGCTGAACATTTCTGACTGATAAGTTTCTACATGAAATTTTTCATCATCAATTTCTTTGACGCGCCCAAATTTGCGCAATAAAAATAATTGTAATAATTGAACCAAGATAAAGGCGAGTAAAAACGTCAAGCCTGTTAAGGAAATTTGCCGCGTATATTGGGCATCAAAAAAAGCGATGAAATAAAGCGAGAATAAAATGAGATTAATGACGCGCAATGCCCAGAGCTTGGTTGCTGAGCTGCTATCATTACTGCTATGGTTAAAACCATCAATAATGTGACGCGAGCCTAATAGAATCAATAAATTAATCGCAAACACAAAAACATCTAAATTAGTTAGACTGATGCCTGCTAAATTTATTACATCCATATTTTTACTTTTTATTTAGGGAGCGAGAAATAAATAACCTACCCATTGTAAATTTTATAACCCTTCATGGTAGATTATTAGTTTCCGAGTCCCTTAGGAAGATGACTTAGATTTTTTCGTGATTAACAGGCTATTTGGTGTTTTTTGTAACCGACTTAAGATTAAAACGATCGTCAGTAAGCAAGGCTGTCTCAATCTCAATACTCGCTTTGTCTATTTTATTTTCTGACCGCTTTTCTTCTTTAGAGATTGCATCCAAACTTTCGTCAAGATCTTCCAGCATATCAATCAAATTTGCTCGTATTTCTTGGTAATCTTTCACAAAAAATCCTGTCTATAATCTGGGTTTCAATTTACAGTAAATAAAATGTTAACTTTGCGAGCTAGTTCAACAAAACAGCATACTTTAAAGGAAAACGTCCTGTTTGGGTAAAATACTGTAAATTTTTCTTTTATGTAGTGAGCCGAATCGTTACAATTCAATTTACTCATCACAAAACATCAAGGTTTTAATGTCTGAGCATCGTATCATCAAACAACTTGAAAAGCTTATAGAAATTGGTATCGCCCTTTCATCGAAGATGGGAACCGATCAATTACTAGAGATGATTTTGTACGGAGCTAAATCAATTACTCATGCCGATGGCGGAACGCTGTATAGAATACAAGATAACAGCATCAAAATGGAAATTGTTCATTCCGACTCACTTAAAATCTGGCAAGGTGGAAATTCAGGAAACCCTATTAATATTCCGCCGATCCCTTTGTATAATGAAGATGGCTCAGCTAACCTCGCTAACATTGTAAGCTATTCCTATCATAAAAAAACCACGGTAAATGTCGCAGATGTTTATGCCGAAAATGATTTATTTGATTTTTCAGGACCTAAAAAGTTTGATGAATTAAATAATTATCATTCGACTTCGTTTCTTACGGTTCCGCTGAATAATCATGAAAATGACACCATCGGGATATTGCAATTAATCAATGCCATCGATCAGAACACTGGCGAGGCAATTGCTTTTGATAATGTCTCTCACCGCTTTACAGAGGCTCTAGCCTCACAAGCGGGAATGGTTCTCACCAAGCAACATTTAATTGATGATTTAGAATCAATGTTTGAATCATTAATCAAATTGATTGCAACCGCTGTCGATGATAAATCACCTTATACGGGCGGTCATTGCCGTCGCGTTCCAGAATTAACCATGATGGTTGCTGATGCCGCCGATAAAACGGACAAAGGTTATTTGAAAGACTTTAAAATGACTGAAATTGACCGCTATGAATTAAAAATAGCGGGATGGTTGCATGATTGCGGGAAAATAATCACCCCAGAATATGTGGTAGATAAGGCAACGAAGCTTGAGACCATTTTTGACCGTCTTGAATTGGTCGTTACCCGTTTTGAAGTCTTAAAACGCGATACAAAAATTAAAATGCTGGAAGCAAAAATTGCCCATCCAGAAAAAGCAGCCGAATTAGAAAAAGCTTACCAGCAACAAATGCTTCATATTGAAGACGATCTCGCCTTTGTTAAAAAAGCTAACACAGGTGGCGAATTTATGACCGATGAAGATAAAGAGCGCGTTTATGAAATTGGCTCTAAAATTTGGGAGCGAGAAGGTGAGGTTATTGCCTTTTTATCTGAGGATGAAACCAAAAATCTCACCATAGAACGCGGAACTTTAACGCCAGAAGAACGTCAGGTAATCAATCATCATATTGAAGCGACGATTGCGATGCTGGAACAAATTAAATTTCCTAAACATCTTAAAAGAGTCCCCGAATATGCTGGAGGGCATCATGAACGCATGGATGGTAACGGCTATCCGAATGGCTTGACCCGCGAACAAATGTCTATACAAGCGCGAACAATGGCCATTGCCGATATTTTTGAAGCTCTCACTGCTAGCGATAGACCTTATAAATCAGGTAAAAAACTTTCACAATCGCTATTTATCTTAGGAAAAATGAAAGAAGAAAATCATATAGATCCCGACTTATATGATGCCTTTATGGAAAAGAAAGTTTATCTACAATACGCCAATAAATTTTTAGCTAATTTTAATATAACGCAAGAATCATTAGATAATATGAAAAACGAGGGGGTCGATGAAGAAGTCATTAACAAGTTAGCCATGCTTTTAGACACCCCCATAAAAGGCGAAGACAACTTTATAGAACAACTTAAGCAACACATTGGTTTACGCCCAATGCTCCAATACAAAGAAACCCTCTTAAAACACGGAAGATCTGAACATCAAGATCAAATTGACATTGACTAACTCCCCTCCCCTATTCCATGCAAAACACCTTAAACCAGCTTATTGACGCTGCTAATCAAGTTATTCTTGGTAAAGAAAAACAAATTCGCCTTGCTACTTGCTGTTTACTCGCTAAAGGACATTTATTAATCGAAGATATACCAGGTGTGGGCAAAACCACGCTATCGCATACTTTAGCCAAGTTATTAGGGTTAAATTATCAGCGTATTCAATTTACCAGTGATATTTTACCTGCGGATATTATCGGCAGTTCTATTTTTAATATCGAAAAACACGAGTTCACCTTTCATAAAGGGCCTATTTTCAATCAAATGATTTTAGCCGATGAAATCAACCGTTCTACGCCCAAAGCACAAAGTGCCTTATTAGAGGCAATGGAAGAACGGCAAGTGACGGTAGAAGGTCACACCTATGATTTAGCCAAACCTTTTTTTGTGATTGCCACTCAAAACCCGAATCATCAAATAGGCACATTTCCACTACCCGAATCACAATTAGACCGTTTTTTAATGCGCATTGAATTAGGTTATCCAAATCGTGAAGCCGAACGTGAGTTGTTAACAGGGAAAAATCGTCACAGCGTCATTAGCACTTTAAAAACACAGATAACCCCTGAGCAGTTATTTGAGATGCACCAAGCCTGTAGCAAAGTTCACGCCTCTGATGCTTTACTAGATTATTTACAAGCGATTATTGAGTATAGCCGCGAGTCCCCTGATTATGATTATGGACTCTCGCCCCGCGCAGGGCTTGCTTTATTATCAGCGGCTAAAACGTGGGCATTTATGGAAAATAGGGATGCCGTATTACCCGAAGATGTGCAAACTATTCTCCCTGCGGTTGCCGCACATCGTTTAAAACATGGCAGCACTAATTCTGAGGCGATTGTCGCGCCCTTACTTAATAAGGTTGCTATTCCTTGAGTTCTCAAGCAAAAAAAGGCTTTCGCTTTAAATTCTTTCGTCCACCCGTAGCAACATCAGAGCCGATAACATTAAATCATCAGCGGATTTATATTTTACCGAGTTCACGAGGTTTTGCCTTTGTTGGCTTAGGGCTGTTGATGCTGATGATAGCGTTTGTTTATAACAATAATTTGGCTTATTTATTAGTATTTTTATTAATGAGTGTTTTTATTGTAACAATTTTGCATACCTTTAAAGCCTTAGACGGTTTGGTGATTGAAAAGGGACAAGCCCAAGCGGTGTATGCGGGTGAAGAGGCGGCTTTTGATCTTTATATTAATAATCCGCGAACGGTTGAGCGTTTTGGTTTGCAGTTTAAGTTATCGCTAGCAGAGACACCGTTAAAGTCCTTGGATGATGCGGATTTGATGAGTCTTAAAGCAGCGGAGAAGAAGTTATTACGCCTTTATTCACCGACACATAAGCGCGGTTGGCATCCTTGTGAGGCGATTATTATTTCCTGTGGTTATCCTTTAGGGTTGTTTAGGGCGTGGTCGGTGTTGCGTTTTGAGTTTAAGGCCTTGGTTTATCCTAAGCCTGCGTTAGAAGATATTCCTTTTCCTGAGACTGCGGGCAGTCAAGCACAGCAAGGAACTGAGAAGAAGGGGGAAGGGGATTTTTATGGTTTGCGAGAGTATCAGGAGGGCGATGCGATTCGTGATATTCATTGGAAGGCGTATGCGAAGGGTCAAGGCTTGTTTAGTAAGTTTTATAGTGGTGAGGCCTTGGCTGAGTTGTGGTTGGATTATGAGCAGACGCGGGGGGCTGATACGGAACAGCGTTTGAGTCAATTATGTCGGTGGTTGGTGGATGCGGATCAGTCGGGGTTGCAGTATGGTTTTGTGTTGGCAGGTTTGACGATTCAGCCGAGTTCGGGGACTGAGCATTTTAAGAAGTGTTTGAAGGCTCTCGCGCTTTTTTAGGTTTAAGTGATTTCTTTGTTGGCTGATTTATTCTCGTTCCCACGCGCTGCGTGGGAATGCAGTTAGGACGCGCCAGCGTCCTGTTTGTTAGGTTTCGGGACGCTGGCGCGTCTGCAATGAGTTACCACGCAGCGCGTGGGAACTAGATAAATAATTATGTCTTCCTACTTATGGGCGATTGTCCGACAATTGGGATTTTGTTGTGTAAGTATAAGGATAGGTTGGTGGCGGAGTATGCGTTGAGTGATGTTAATAAGCCGATT
>WTBX01000396.1 GCA_013138855.1 Methylococcaceae bacterium | reverse complement strand
TGACGAATATAGCTGACGATTTGTGAACGAATGACGAAAGTTTTACGAGATTCATCACTCATAATCAAATCTAAATAACGCTGGCGATATTTAATTTCTTGATCGGCAATACCGTGAAATTTTTCTGGTAAAGGACGCAGAGCTTTAGTCAGTAGACGAATATCATCGACTCTTACGCTTAATTCGCCGACTTTAGTTTTAAATAAAACGCCTTCTGCACCAACAATATCGCCGATGTCCCATTTTTTAAACTGGGTATTATAAAAACCTTCTGGCAAAGTATCGCGAGTAACATAAAGCTGAATTTTGCCTGACATATCTTGAATATGGGCAAAACTCGCTTTTCCCATGATACGGCGAGTCATTATCCGTCCTGCCAATTTGACTCTAACAGGCTCTTCTTCTAGTTCTTCCTTGGTCTTTTCTCCATACTTGGCTAATAATTCACCTGCAACCACGTCACGGCGAAAATCGGTAGGAAAGGCGATAGAATCTTCACGTAAAGCGGTGAGTTTCTCGCGGCGTTGTTTAATTTGAGATTGTTCGTCTAATTGATTTTCTGACATGGTTTTTTATGGATGCTAAATAATAATCGAGACAGATTGCGTATTAATTAATGTTTATTGTCGGTACTAAGTTTCTCAATTCCCTGAAAATAAGCATCTACTTCTTCTTTTGATAGACCTTTTAATCGTTCAGATAATGAGAGATTTTTTAAAACTTCATCAGTTGAAAATTGCGGTATAACTTCATCAGCACTTAAAAAATGTAAATGCTCTCTAGCGACATCTTTTTGAAAATCTTCTATTGTATAAGGCATGACTAAACCCTCTATACGAATTAATGCTGGTTATCAGTTTTTTGTTGCTCAAGTTGAAGAAAATAAGCTTCAACTTCTTCTTTAGGTAAGCCTTTCATGCGTTCAGAAAGTGAATATTGTTTTAAAACTTCATCAGTTGAATAGTGTTTTAAATACTCATCAATAGGAAATTCTTTAGCAACGTCTTCGACATTTAAAAAATGTAAATGCTTGCGTCCAATCTCTTTATTAAAGTCATCTAAGGTATAAGGCATGATTAACTCCTCGGTTTGATAATGTTCATACAGCACATTGACTATCGTGCTGATGGGAATTTTGGAGTGGTAACTGTTAATTCCAAACTTGATTTTATCAATATTATGACTAAATAAATGCCAAACTGCATTATGTTTTGCTTTGGGGATTTGTGTGAGGACGATTAAGCGGATGTTTCCAAACTCTTTTAGCTGGTAAACACCTTGGCTTAATTCTGTCAAAGTGACTTGTTTGGCTAATTTTTGAGGGTAGCAAGTGCTGACAGCATATAAGGAAAATTCAGATTCAGCTAATAGAGGTTTGCTGATTTGCTTGCGATAGCTGACATAATGTCCGATCAACTCCTGAACAGCCCAAAAATCAAAGCTTTCGCGCATAGATTTATAACTTAATAAGTTATGCGTACTCAGGTTATCTAAACCATCGGGAAGCGTGCCTTGAAACTCACCTTGCTCTTTATGCAAAATGACAACATCTAAAAACTGTTGTTGCACTGAAACATCTTTTTCTAATTCCACCGAATAAGGCGTATCAGTAAAATAATCGCTGAGGAAAATGCCAAATAAACGATGCCAGCTAATCATGATGTTAAAGCTATAGGAAAAATTGCCTCGAGGGGAAAGGTTGCCCCTCGATTTTTATTACAAATTAGTTGTTAGCTTGTTTCACTTCAACATCAGCATTCGCTTGTAAGCTACTTAATACGGCTTCAAAAGTCGCTTCGCCTAAAGCTTTAGCAATATTTTTTTGCGCTAACTCTAATTGTTTTTTATCACTTTCACTCATTACGCCTTCGGTAACTTTGTTGATGCTAATCACATACTGATCGCCGCCTTTTAGCTCAGCGGTCAAAATGCTTGGTTTATTATCAACAGGTTTTGCTGCTTTAAAAACCATTTGGCTAACTTGTGAAGGCAAATCGCCATTGCTACGCGTTAAACTTGCAATATTTTTAACTTCCAGTGTATTTTCTGTTGCAAGATCTTGAATGCTTTTGCCCGCAAGTAATTGTTTTTTAAATTCAGCCGCCGTATCAGCCGCTTGTTGTTGGGCTTTTTCAGTTAGTAAAGTTGCGGTTACTTGCTCTTTAACTTCTGCTAAAAGACGCACACTTGCCAGTTTATGTCCTGACATACGTAAAACAACTAGTTTATCGCTACCTAACTCTATAGCATCACTATTATTGCCTGCTAACACATCTTCTGAAAATGCTGCCGCACGTACCGCATCTTCACTGGCAATGCCTTCTGCTTTATCCTTAGCAAAAAAATCACTTTTTTGAACGTCAACACCGATAGCATCGGCAGCAACCGTTAAATTATCGGGGTTTTCATAACTAACTGAAGCCAGTTGTTCAGACATTTCATAGAAAGTATTTTCAGCTTCTTTACGTTGAAAGGCTGTAGTCACTTCCGCTTTAGCTGCTTCAAACGATTTAGTTTCAGCAGGCACTAATTCCGTTACTTTTAATAAATGATAACCGAAAGCTGATTTAACTGGCTCTGATACGTCACCTAGCTTTAACGTGCTAGCAACATCTTCTAAAGATTTTTCCAAACCGCCAACTTCAAACAAGCCTAAATCACCGCCATTTTTAGCCGTACCAGTATCGTCAGAAACCTCTGCCGCTAAAGCTTCAAAAGTTTTTGCAGCTAATTCTTTTTTAGCCGCTTGCGCTTTAGCTAAAACAACGCTGTCATCACCTTTTTTAAATGAGAATAAGATGTGACTAATTTTTCTGCGTTCTTTAGTCGTATAAAGCTCTTTTTGTTCGTCATAAAATGCTTTTAATTGCTCATCAGTAACGGCAACCTGCTTGCTTAAATCATTTAATGATAAACTGATATATTCAATAGAAACCTGCTCATCAGTTTGATACAAATCCTGATGTTTTTGATAAAAATTATTGATAGCTTCTTCATCAGGCGTTTCAGTTAAAGGCTTAACTGCAACCGTAACATAATCTACATCACGCTGTTGATTTTGAATTTTGAAAAAATTATCAATATCGTATTGAGTCGCAAAGCTGCTATCTAAAACGCTACGCTGGTATTGCTCCATTACCTGCGCTTTTTTAATACGATCAACAAACTGAGATGAAGAAATATTTTGTGAATTTAATAAGGCTTTATATTGTTTTTTATCAAATTTACCATCAAGCTGGAAATATTCTAAAGACTGGATAAATTTTTTCGCATCTTCATCAGGAATAACTAAGTTCTCTTCCTGTACGCGTTGCAATAATACTTCGTCTTTAATAAGCTTTAGCAATGCTTGCTGCCTAATAATGTTCTCATCAATATTCATGCCCGCAAAGTTTTGGGCATATTGTTGATAAGCTCTATTAACATCGTTTTGAAAAAATTCTTTATCGCCAACGCTAGCGATAGCATCTTCAGATGCCCCACCAACATAGTTTTGAATGCCCCATAATGCAAAAGGGACACAAATCACGATAAGGATAATCCATGCAAAAACGCCCTGTGATTTTTCTCTAATCTTTAACAGCATTACTTTGACCTTTCTATTCAGGTTGTAAAAATATAGTGTGTATTTAAAAACTACTTAGGCTTTACTTAAAAATATGCAACTATTAGTCACATCCAAGGTCAAAAAATTAAACTTATTTTTTTTTGATTCAAATCGACCGTTAAAAAAAGCCTTTATAAATTTATTGTAAACTATCAAGCAAAAAAAAACCCCGAATCAAAAAGATCCGAGGTTTTTCATATTTGGCGGAGCGGACGGGACTCGAACCCGCGACCCCCGGCGTGACAGGCCGGTATTCTAACCAACTGAACTACCGCTCCTTTAATCTGGTGGGTGCTGAGGGGATCGAACCCCCGACCCTCGCCTTGTAAGGGCGATGCTCTCCCAGCTGAGCTAAGCACCCGACTAAAGAAATGCTAGTTTACAGCATCTTTTAAACTTTTACCAGCTTTAAATGAAGGAATTTTTGCAGCCTTGATTGTAATCTCTTCACCCGTCTGTGGATTACGACCTTTTCTTTCCGCTCTATCTTTGACAGAAAATGTCCCAAAGCCCACTAATGCTACGCTTTCGCCCTTTGCCAATTCAGAAGTTACTGCACTTAAAAAACCATCTAAAGCTTTACCAGCATCTGCTTTTGTTAATTCAGAGTCGGCAGCAATTGCATCTATCAGTTCTGATTTGTTCATTTTTCCCCCTTAGGAAATTATATTTATACGTTATATTGTGAAAAACAATTCAAATTTCTTAAATCTTTCTTTCAAAATGCTTAAGAAACTGCGCTACTTATATCAATAGCTATCACAAGGTGTCAAGCATTTAAACCGCTACAGACCTTGTAATTTAAGGTTTTGTTAATGACTAAACAGTCATTAACAACTAAAATCTTAAATTAAGGACTTACCTTGAGCCATATGATTCTACGTTTTTAAATTAATTTTCACATTAAAAAAATGGTTGTATAAAATATTAGCAGCTTTATTAACTTTAAAATACACAGCAAAATCAATGCATTATAAAATTACAAACGAATATAGCTCTAAAATAATATTCTTTAATAACCCACATTACTTAGCATAAATCATTAATTTTTAATGATTATTTTTTAAAATAAACATCATAACGCAATAACTTACCTTTAAAACTTTCATCAGGCTTACCGCCTAAAGGTTTTGCGTAATCAGGCGTTTTCACCACCACTCTTTTAGCGGTTGCTTTAAAAGCTGCTTCAAAAAGCTGTTCTTTGTCTTCATCTTGCCCTAATAATTCCTGCAAAATCTGCATCGACTTCTTAGCTAACGCTGATTTTTTACGTTTTGGCGGAAACATAGGGTCTAAATAAATACAATCAGGAGAGGCTTCAAGATTCGCCAACAATTCAATGGCATTACCTTGTGATAATTTTGGAGCTTGAAGATTAAGCGATTGCATCCAGTCAACTTGATTTAACCGTTGAAACGCATCGCCTAATAATGCCGCCATAATCTCAGAGCGTTCGATACACTGGACTTGATAGCCCATCCGAAACATAAATAACGCATCTTGTCCCCAACCTGTCGTAGCATCCACAATGGTTTTAGTTTTACGCCCTAAAGCCTTGGCTAAATTACCTTGTTTAGGGGCAGGGTAAGAACGCTGCTCACCTGCTCGTGGTTGAATATCTACCGTTAAACCGCCTTTTTTAAGTAATTCTTTATCCAGCAGTTTTAAACAATCGTCACGATAAGTTAAAAAAAAGACTTCGGGGGTATGTTTATCAATAGATTGATATAGAGGAACAGCGAGAGAATTTGCAAGTGAATTTAACTGAGTAAAATCGCTTTCGTGTTGACACCAAACGGCAAGTTTATCGTTATATTGAGATATTGGAGGCGTTGACATTTTAGGGGAAGTTAATAAGACCTTCGAGGTTTTTAAAACCTCGTGGGTCTATAGTTATTCAGTTGAAATAGAATTTGCTTCATTTTTAATCGCAGCATCTAATGTATGCCAAGCTAAAGTCGCACATTTTACTCGCGCAGGATACTCACGCACACCCGCTAAAACTGCAAGTTTTCCAACTGCCTCAAGCTGAATTTCTTCTTTACCTGTAGTCATTTTATGAAAGGTTTCAAACAACTCCTCGGCTTCTTGTTCAGTCTTACCTTTAATAATTTCAGTCATCAATGAAACTGATGAAGTAGAAATTGCACAACCAGAGCCTTGAAAACTTGCATCTTCAATAACGTCACCATTTAATTTCAAAAATAAAGTTAAACGATCACCGCATAAAGGATTAAAGCCTTCAACTTTGCGGTCAGCGTTTTCCATCACTCTAAAATTGCGTGGATTACGGTTGTGGTCAAAAATAACCTCTTGATAAAGGTCGCGTAAATCTTCAAACATGGTGTTCCTTAAATAATTAAATCTTGAACAAATATTAACCGAGCTAGTTGATTAATGGGTCTAAACTAATAACAAATAATTTATGTTGATGAGCAGCATCATTTCCCCAACCTAAAGGTTCAAATATTTCAAAAAAATCATCTTTATTCAAAATACTCTGCAACACATTTCCATTCTTATTTTTATCACAAAAATAAACAAAATGATTATCATTAAAAGCTTGAATGATTCGCCTTTCCCAAAAGCGTTTGCCATCAGGTGTTTGTTGTTTATCCGTTATCATAATCACATATTGCTGTAATAAGTGATTAAAGACTTTTCTTGGGAAACCGATTAATAACTCTTCATTTTCAGGACTTGCCCAGACAATAACTTGCGTGCAGCTTTTATGATTAATTTTTTCTTCTGTGACTTCAATATCGACAGCATAAGCGATACGCGGATTATCAAAGTCCGCTCTATCAATCAAGCGAATAGCATTTTTCTTTTTATTAATTTTTAATTCAAATTTTTCAGGTAAAACAATGCTGTCAACCGAATAATTCGAGGGATATTTAGCTAAAAAGCGTTTTGCTTGTACTTTGTTTGATGAAGGTTTCTTTAATACTTCATCAAAATCAGCTTGCTGTATATTTTGAAGCATATTTTAATAACGGTAAAACTTAACCAAATATATTAATTAATTCCTGAATCGCTTCCATTAACACATCAATTTCTTCTTTAGTATTATACATAGCAAACGAAGCACGAGCGGTGGCAGGAACTTCAAAAAAGTCCATCACAGGCATCGCACAATGATGACCTGCTCGAATCGCAATACCAACACTATCTAGCATTGTGCCTATATCATGCGGATGAATATTATCTAAAGTAAATGATAAAATTGCACCTTTTTCTGCGGCATCACCAATAATATTTAAACTTTTTATTTGTTTAGCTTTCTCAGTTGCATAAACTAATAATTCATGTTCATAAGCAGCAACCGTATCCATGCCCACTTCATTTAAATAATCAACCGCTGCACCTAAACCGACAGTATCAGCAATATTCGGTGTACCTGCTTCAAATTTATGCGGTAAAGGCGCGTAAGTGCTTTTTTCAAAGGTTACCGTGCGAATCATATCACCACCACCTTGATAGGCTGGCATCGCTTCTAATAAAGCTTGTTTACCATATAAAACCCCAATACCCGATGGTGCATACAATTTATGACCTGAAAAAACGTAAAAGTCACAATCTAATTCTTGAACGTCAACCGACATGTGAGGAATAGCTTGTGCGCCATCAAGTAATACAGGGATATTTTTTGCATGAGCGGCAGCAATGATTTTTTTAACAGGGTTCACTGTACCGAGCGCATTTGACATATGCACCACAGAAACCAGTTTAGTTTTATCACTAATTAAAGCTTCAAACTCATCATAAATTAATTCGCCTAGCTTATTAATCGGGGCAACTTTTAATACAGCCCCTTTTTCTTCACACAACATTTGCCACGGTACGATATTGGAATGATGCTCCATTGCGGTAATCAAAATCTCATCACCTTCACGAATATTTGCTTTACCGAAAGTTTGTGCAATTAAATTAATCGCTTCAGTCGTACCACGTACAAAAATAATTTCTTTTTCAGATTCGGCATTAATAAAGTCTTTAACTTTAGTCCGCGCCTGTTCATATTTATCTGTCGCACGTTGGCTTAAGGTATGTACACCACGATGAATATTAGAATAATCTTGTCTATAAAAATTACTAATACAATCAATCACCTGACTAGGTTTTTGACAACTGGCGGCATTGTCTAAATACACTAGAGGTTTATTGCGGATTTGTTGCTCTAAAATAGGAAAGTCAGCGCGGATTTTATCAATTGGAAAATTCATATTATGTTGTCTGTAAAGTTAATTCTATTTTGTTTAGTAATTGAGGAGAAATGTATAAGCCATGTTTTTGAATAAGCTCACCTAACGCTAATTGAACTTCTCTAGTAGAAACAATTCTTTTCTTTTTCGCTAATAATAAAATCCCTATGACTCCCATTATCTTAAGTTCCATTCTTTGGGCTACCAACTTAAAATGGGACAAAATGAAAGCGCGAGACCTCCGAGGTTTTTAAAACCTCGGAGGTCTAGCTTTTATTTTTTTGTCCCGCTTTAAGTTGGTAGTCGAGGAAAATAAAGAGAGGACTGCCAGTCCTGCTTCTGCGTTTCTCGGAAAATCCTAAAGAGCCATATTTTTTGTGTTCAACGTTAGTGAAAAAACTTGTTTTTTCACTCCGAACAGAAGTCGGTTATTTATTTTTTGCGTAACATCAGTAAATACTAACACTTACCTGAAAAATTAAACCTACCTGCCTTATATGGTTATTTATGAAAATGCGCGGTCGGACATTCCTCATCACGTAAACTAATAATAGGCCAATCAGAACCCTTAGCAACCGCACGAAGCCTTTCATCAGGATCAACCGCAATCGGATAATCAACCTTATTC
>WTBX01000251.1 GCA_013138855.1 Methylococcaceae bacterium | reverse complement strand
GCTGCAAATTCAGTTTGGCTCATTTCTAACTTGGAACGGATATTTTTTACATCAATGGCAGAAAATTTATGTACAACGGCTTTAGGACACTTTTCTTCAGAATACTGGATAGCTTCTGTAAGTCCTTGTTTGATACTTTCAAAAAATTCAGACACTGGTTTCACCATAATTTTTAGTAAGAAGATTAACAAACCTAGCCAATTCATTACGTTCAGACTTCGATAAATTAGCTTTTTCATTTTTACCAAAAACAGTTAATAAAAATAAGGGCAATGCTTTACTGTGAAAGTAATAGATAACGCGTACACCACCGCTTTTGCCTTTATTTCCAGAAGTCCACCTAAATTTTCTAATCCCTCCAGTACCTTGCATTGTTGCGCCTTCCAGAGGGTGGCCTGCCAAGTAATTAATAATACCTTGTTTTTCTGAGTCTTTAAGCAAGCTAGATGCTCTTCGTATATATTCTGGTAATTCAACTAGAGTTTGCATACCAAAACTATAATCCAATGGATTACTTTCGTCAATAAGCATGACTTTTTGTTAGGTGGTTGGCTCGTTCCCAAACTCTGTTTGGGAACGACTATCAATCAAGCTCCGCTTGATGAATAGAAAGCAATTGGTAAATATTTGAAAACACCAAGCAGAGCTTGTCAGTATGCGTTCCCAAACAGAGTTTGGGAACGAGCCGTAGATCTCATTGAATACTAACAAGTTATTAAGCGGTAGTTTTGCCCTGATAACCTGATATTGACGGGTAAAGCAGGCATACTTGCCCTGTTGTTTATTTTTTAGGTAAATTTGCCTTAATATTCAATATTATCTGAAAAATAAAGAAAATTTACCTAACATTACTGTAGAAACTGCTTTTAAGGTTTAGACTAAAAATGTCAATAGAATTTAATTGTTAATTATTTTGTTGTAAATATTTACTTGGGACTTTTTCGGTTAACCAAACCTGATTTTCGGATAAATAAAATAAATAGCCGTCCGTGTACATTTGTTGGGCGGCAACCGTAAAAACAATAGCTTTGCCATGACGTTTTCCTACTTTAATCGCGGTTGGAATATCTGAGCTTAAATGCACCTGTTGGCGCGATTTCGCTTGTAAACCCGTTTCTAAAATCGACGTGACAAAACGTGTTGCTGTGCCATGATATAAAACTTCTGGCGGCTGTTTCGCTACAAGTTTTAAATCAACTTGCAGCGAATGTCCTTGATTAGCTCTAATACTCAAGCCATCATCTGAAATGGCAAAGCGTTGTTTGTCATTAGTCGTGACGACTTCATCTAATAATTTTCGGTTTAATCGTTGACCTTTTTGATTGGTTTTGGCGATTAGCTCTTCAATATTTGCCCAGCCGTTATCATCTAGCTTTAGACCAATAGTTTCGGGTTGGTGGCGTAAAATTAAACTTAAAAATTTACTTATTTGAATGAGGCTCTTCATATTTTTAGACTAGCGTCTGGGCGTGGTGGTAACAAATTGACCCTTTTCCCAGTCACCCTCATTGACTACGCCATTAGCATAGTTATAAACCCCCCAGCCGTGTTGCGCTCCGTTAACCCAGTCGCCGACATATTTATCGCCATTTGACCACGAATAAAGGCCATTGCCCGGTTTTTTGTCATTAATCCAACTGCCTGAGTATTTATCGCCCGTCCATTGCGAACCCTGTCCCCAAGTCATGGCTCCTTGTCCGTGTTTGGCATCTTTAAGCCATTCCCCGACATATTTATCACCACTTGCCCAGTTTAGAACGCCATAACCATTTTTAGAGCCATCTTTCCACTCACCTGAATATTTATCGCCACTCGCCCACGTATAATTTCCTTGTCCATGTTGGGTGTTTTTTGCCCATTCGCCGATATATTTATCACCCGCCCATTCGGACTTATCTCCCCAAATCATTGAGCCGTGACCGTTTTTTTCACCGTTTAGCCAGCCACCGATATATTGGTCGCCATTTGCCCACGTATAAGTTCCTTGGCCGTCTTCTCTATCATTTTTATGACCGCCTTCATATTTATCGCCATTAGACCACGTATAAACACCGTAACCATCTTGTTTGTCTTGTTTCCAGTCTCCGACATATTTATCGCCAGCCCATTCTGATTGTGCGCCCCAAATCATCGTGCCTTGGCCGTCTTTAATATCGTTTTTCCATTCGCCTATGTATTTATCGCCATTTTCCCATGTCATTGTTCCTTGACCATTGGCCTTGCCTTGACGATGCTCTCCCGCATATTTTTCACCGCTATTCCATTCGTAGGTTCCATAGCCATTATTGCAATTACCACTGATACAACTGTCTGCATAACTGATGGGCGATAACATTAGCAGTGGAAAAACTAATGTGAATAATTTATTGGTTTTCATAATTAATGCCTCGCTAAATTTGCTGAAATAGGGGGAGTTGCTAGCTTTGATTAGAATGGTTTTAAAAGCTATTCGAAATCTTTATCGCTGGGTGGTTTTGTTGTTTTGGATTCGCTTGCTCCAAAATCTTTTGCTGTTGGAGGTGTCGAGGAGGTTTTATTGAAATCTAAAGTGATAACAGGACTTATCCAGCGACTGTGGTCTTTAGTAATAATACAGAGTCGATAATACCAGATACCGCTTTGTATATCTTCGTCGGTATAGGCGGTGATGTTGGCATCTTCTGTATAAAATATCATGCCATCTTCAGGATAGACAGGATTGTTATTATTAGCAGATTTGACGACTTTATAATAGAGAAAATCATCGCGTTTATATTTAGGCCAGCGCGTGCTAACTTTGCCATCCTTGTAATCCGCTTGAAAATTAATGGCCTCGATTAATACAGGAACTTTATAAGTTTCCTTTCCTGCAAAAACAGAAAATGACAATAGAAATAATAAAAGAAATTTTTTCATCACGGCTCTCGTTGTTAAGTTTCAGAGGATTGTTTTTTAGGTGGCTAATAAGGTAAGGGTTTGTCTGAAAATATCATCAAATAATTCAACTTTTTCAGATTTTGGGTTTATGGGTAGTTTTAGTGATAATTGTTGCTGTTGTTCTTCAAGATAAGACGCTAATAACTCGGACTTGTTGACCGTATTTTTTTCTTTACTGTGTTGTTTTATGGCTAAAAAGCTTTCGATTAAGTCTCTTAATTCGCCTGTTGCTAGATATTCATCTAAAAGTTCTGCAAATAAGATAGGCGGTTGTTTATGATGGTCTATAACCCAATGACAACATAATGTAGCTCTAAGTGCATATAAATATGACTTGATTCTAACCTGATTATGTCCCTTGGTTTTAGAAAAATTATTTTTCGCCATTGATAAATAATGAGCGCAGGAGGACAGCGGCATAAATGCTGTGTCCGCGAAGTGTTTTAAAGGCTCTATGGCGGGGTGTTGCTGGTAAATAATGGGTGAAGTTAGCCATTCTAAAAGGGCGGGATTTGAGCGTCTTAAGAGTTGTAGCGCTTTTTTTAAATCCCAGCCATTAATATCAAACACGGGGTCTATAGGCAATTCAATGACATCGCGTTTTTCAAAGACGGATAAATACCAGTCTTGAGGATGCGCGTAAATAAAGCGGACATCGTAATCGCTGTCTTTTGAGGGAAAGCCCCATGCACGACTACCTGATTCTATCGCGAGTAAAATGGTGACGTGATGATCGCGTTCGATTTGCTTCAGTTTTTCTATAATCTCGACTCTCATTTAAGTGCCTCACATTTTGTTAATTTTAAACGTTTGAAATTAAATTCATCCATCATTTCTAGGTTGTCATTATGAAAAATTTGCCATTGTTTGACTTCGGAATCATAAAAAATTGTACTGCCGTCTATATCGACTGAACCGCCCATAAAATGAAGCATAAAACGTTGTTCGTTATAGAGTAATTCTCCGATAGGCTTACCTTCTCTACTAATCATCTGTTTAGCTTTGTTGTTGTAAGCGGCAGTTTTAGGGATTTCAAGATAGGGTTTCTTACATAGCGTTGAGGTTTCTATTTCATCGCATGAGTTAGGTAAATTTTCTTCGATAAGTTCAATCATGGGTTGATAGGCACGATTAAATTTTCGTAATGAACTCTTTTGTGCATATTGTAATAAGTTACCTGCGAGTAAAAAACCTAGAATGAGCGTTACTAGGCGTAAGGTTTTTTTCCAAGGAAATATTTGTTGAATCGCTAGTCCATAGCTAAGAGCGGTGAAATGATAAAGAAAAGGCGGGCAGAAAAATATTAATAAAAACCATTCAAAACTGCCTTTATTCGGCCAAGCATGTGACAAGTTATAGACAGTCTTGATGATGATAACGCTATAGATAACCAGTAAAATCCAGCTTATTAATAAAGATTTTTTATGTTTATCCATTGTTAAAGGTCAGGGGGTATAGTTAGCAAAATTGGAGGGTGCAGAGGAGTGAAAAACAAGTTTTTTCACTTTATTGTAAGATAAGCCCCGCAGAAATTAATAAAGGGGGTTGTTAAAACTAGCGCAACATTTAATCCTGATGCAGGTTTTAGTTGTTCTATATCATCAGCATTATTTAAACTTATTTGGATGATAGGAATAGCTAACCTTATCGTTAACAAGGCTATCAGGCTATAAGCAGGTAAAAAACCAACTAAAACGTTTACGATTAATAAGGAATAAGCCGCTATTTAAAAAGTAGTATAAACCCATACGGATTTTTGTTTGCCTAAGATAATCATTAACACACCGAAAGCAAGTCTTGGTGCAATTAGACAGAGAATAGCTGAATGGGTTATTTTTGAGGTGTAAAAATAAATCAGTCCTATGCCTATGGCGACAATGGGAATTAATAACCAGCCTGTTTGTGATAATAAATAAAGTGCAATGAGAAGGGTTAGCAATAATAACGATAAACCTGCTTTATGGACGAGAGCAGCATATTCGGGTAATGTGCCAGAACCACCGCTAAAAGGGGGGGGCGTTGAGTATTGAAATCTAAGCCACTACTAAAATCATGGTATTCATTTAAGAGATTAACGCTGGCATGGGCGGCTAATGCAGCTATGATAATTAATATTAAATGAAATAAGTTGATGGTGATGGTTTCTGCAATAACAAAACTTATTGCGATGCTCAAACAACATGGTATAAGCAATAAAAGGGAGACGAGAACTTGCGCAGATAATGCGTAATGCTTTTAATGTCAGCATGATTGTTTGGAGCGTTGACCAGAGATAATATGTTTTAAAATATTAACTCTGGCTTGTAACGTTGATTTACGGATTAATCAATGACGCGATGACCTCTATATCGCAAACAATCAGCATAGGCTTTTTGGTACTGAGAATCTGAGGTATAACCTTGTTGAATCCCGCCTACCGCTGCACCTAGCGCACCGCCGATAATGGCACCTGTTCCTGCATCTTCTCCTGCACTACCATCTTCTCTAATCGCTCCGCTCGTTGCACCAACCGCAGCTCCTGTTGCAGCCCCTGCTACTGCTCCAACACCTGTGCCAATGGCCGCATCTTGAACGGTATCACCCGAAGAACGTAAAGCAAGCTGTTGGCATTCTTGCATGTCTTGATTTAAGCGATGAGCATTTTGATCGCCATAAGTATCAACAGTGGGTGTCCAGCCTGTTTGTTGAGCGCAAGCGGTAAGTAGTAAAGAGCTTAAAATCATGCTTTTAGCAATTAATTTAATCATGTTGTAATCCTGTTTTTTGAAATCAATGGATACTGACTAGAATAGCGTAATTTGCTGAATTTTGGATGAATAATTATTAATTATCAGCAGTCGTGCGTAATATTTTCATCGGTGGCTGGGTGATTACTTTGTTTACACCTAGATAACCTGCGATGGCGACGGTAATTGTGCCTGCTAAGGGGCTTAGTATCCATAATAAGTAGTGTGGGTGGTATTCAAATTTTAATGCAAAATAATAAAGCGCGAAGGTTAATGTTTCAGCAATCACAATGGCTAAGAATCCAGAAATAAAACCTAATAGTGAAAATTCAATGAGATGACTATTGCGTAATAAAGCGCGGTTTGCCCCCAGCGTTCTCATTAACGCACCTTCGTAAATGCGTTGATCTAAGCTGGCATAGACCGCTGCGAATAATACGGTGAAACCTGCAAGTAAGGCAAAATACAGTAAATAATTAATGGCTTGGGTAAGTTGAGTAAGAATGGTTTTGAACTGGTCTAAAATGGCATCGACTTCTAATACGGTCATCGCAGAATATTTTTTAACCAAACGATTTAAACTATTTTTATTTTCTTTGGGTAAATAAAAACTGGTCAAGTAGGTTTTTGCATAGCCATCTAAGGTTGAGGGTGAAAAAACCATATAAAAATTGGGTTTCATCGTATCCCATTTAACACTACGAATATTGCTGATGCGGGCGTTAAATTGTTGACTGCCGACAGTGAAGGTGAGTTTATCGCCGAGTGTGACTTTTAGGCTTTTCGCAAGTTTTTCTTCTATAGAAACTAGACCTTTTTCCGTGCTTTCAGAGTCCCACCATTGTCCTTGCGTTATTTTGTTATCTTGGGGTAATTGTGAAGAAAAGGTCAGGCTTAAATCTCTATGGGTGGCGCGTTGTCCTTGTGATTCTTTGCTGACAATTTGTTGGACAGGAGTGTCGTTGATTTCAACTAGCCGTCCTTTGACAACAGGGTAGAGTTGATTGAGTTGAATGTTTTCTTGTTTTAAATCGTCTTTAAAGGTTTCAATTTGCTCAGGAAAAATATTAAGTGCGAAATGATTAGGGGCGTTATCAGGTAATTGTTGTTGCCAGTCTCGGATTAAATCACTGCTGACGACAAAACTTAAAATCATGGCGACTAAGGTCATCGTAAAGGCTAGTATTTGGCTGACGGTTGTTTTAGGGGTACGCAATAAACCTTGAAGACCGAGTCGCCAACTTAGCGATAATTTAGGTAGTAATGGTCTGGCTTGTATTAATAAGGCATAAATAATGCTTCCCATAATAATCAAGGTGATTAAACCACCGCCTAATAAGGTCGCGGTCATTTTTAAATCATTGGTATAACGCCAGATAAGAAGACTGATTAAGGTGAGGGCGCAACCGTAGACTAGCCACGCGCTGCTGGGGAGCGGTTCTAATTCACGCCTTAATACTCTGAGAGCAGAAACTTTTTTTAAGCGTAATAAGGGCGGCAGTGCAAAACCTAATAGAATCGCCTGTCCTGTGATAAATCCTAATATGACGGCTAAAAAACTAGGGTTGGCGACTTCTGCGGGTAATAAATCGCGTAGTAAATAAAAGAGTCCTTGTTGACCTAGCCAGCCTAAAAGCGTGCCTAAGCTACTGGCAAAGAGTCCTAAAAATAAAAATTGATAACTGTATAGCCAGATGATTTCATTTTGTTTGCAGCCTAAACAGCGCAGAATTGCACTGGTATTAAAATGACGTTCGCTGTAACGCTGAGTTGCCATAGCGATAGCAACCCCTGCAATTAAAATGACGATGATGCTTGATAAGCCTAGATAACGTTCGGCACGGCTTAAGGCGTTGCCAAGTTCGGGGCGGTCTTCATGTACATCCATTAATCGCTGTGATGCGTTTAAGTGAAGCTTTGCCCATTGGCTAAAAGTGGCTAAATCGTCTTTTTGACCGCTGTATTGAAAAAAATAATGTACATGACTACCCGCTTGTATCACTTCGGTGGCGGCTAAGTCATCTGCATTTATCATTACCCGTGGTGAAAAACTGTAAAAATCACCGCGTTTATCAGGTTCATACGTCAAAATATGGCTAATGGTGAGTTTTTTTTCACCTACCATTAAGCTGTCACCAAGTTGTAACTTTAATGCTGATAAAATACGCGGTTCAACCCAGACATTGCCTTGCTTAGGTGGTTTTGTGGTGATTTTCTCATCGTTGTAATCTGTTTGAGTGACTTTTAAGTGGCCGCGCAAAGGATAAAGCTCACTGACAGATTTAATCCCTGCGAGTAATAATTCATCGTTTTCGATTAATACACTGGAAAATTCCGCTGTTTGCGCTTGTTTTAAATTGAGTTGTTTAGCTTTTTCCTGCCATACAGGAGGAAGTAGGGTAGGAGAGGTAATGACTAAGTCAGCGGCTAGAAATTCTGCGGCTTGAGTGGACATGGTTCTATGTAAACGATCAGCGAATAAACTGATTGCAGTAGAACTGGTTACGGCAATGATTAAGGCGATAAGCAAGATGGTTAATTCACCAGATCGGCCTTCGCGCCATAATAAGCGCAGAGCTAATCGAAAACGATTCATATCACTTTTCCTGCTTCTAGCGTAATCATCCGTTGGCAACGATTGGCGAGAGCCTTGTCATGAGTGACTAAGACTAAGGTGGTTTGTTGCTCCTGATTTAATTCAAATAATAAATCAATAATATGTGAGCCTGTTTTGCTGTCTAAATTTCCTGTTGGTTCATCGGCAAACAAAATAGCGGGTCTAGTGACAAAGGCTCTAGCAAGAGCGACTCTTTGTTGTTCGCCGCCAGAAAGTTGTTTAGGTGTGTGACTTAATCGTTCGCCTAAACCGACTCTTTCTAATAATAAGGTGGCAGAATATTCGGCATTATTATCATTTGCTAATTCTAAGGGGAGCATTACATTTTCTAAGGCGGATAAATTAGACAATAGCTGGAAAGATTGAAAAACAAAGCCAACAAATTGGTTGCGAATTGCAGCGCGTCCATCTTCATCCATTTGAGTTATATCGTGACCTTTTAAATGAATACTACCCGTGCTTGGCGTGTCTAACCCAGCTAGTAAACTGAGTAACGTCGATTTTCCTGAGCCTGACGCACCAACAATGGCTAAACTTTCTGCTGATTTGATTCTTAAATCAACTGCTGACAAGATATTAAGTTCGGCATCGGAGCTGAAAACAGTTTTTCCAAGGTTTTCTGTTTCGATAATTGTTTCTACTGTTTGATTAACTTGAGATTGTGACATGTTTAAATTTTTATTGGCGGTAATAATATTGATTGGTTCTGCTGCTGCACAGGGGAAAACTATTGTTGTTCTAGGTGATAGTATCAGTGCTAGTCATGGAATTGAAGTACAACAAGGTTGGGTTGCATTATTGCAGCAAAAATTGAATAAAGAAGGAAAGGGTTATTCGGTGATTAATGAAAGTGTTAGCGGTGAAACAACGGCGGGTGGTGTTGCTCGTATAAATCATATGTTAGAGAAATATAAGCCGTCAATAGTGCTTTTGGAGTTAGGCGCAAATGATGGGTTAAGAGGATTGTCGCCTAAAAAAATGAAAAGTAACCTTGAAGAAATAATTAAACGTAGCCAAAAGGCAGGCGCAAAAGTTTTATTGCTAAGTATGCGTATTCCCCCTAATTATGGAAAGCGTTATACCGAAATGTTTTATCAAGTTTATCCCGCACTTAGTGAACAATTAACCGTACAGTTTGTGCCGTTTATTCTTAAAGATGTGGCATTAATTGCTGAATTAATGCAGAAAGATGGTTTACACCCTAATGCAAAGGCACAGCCTATGATAGTTGATAAAGTCTGGGAATACTTAGAGTTTTTACTGTAATAATTTTTTAAATAATGAAAAATTGTAAAGAAAATAAGAGTGACTTTTTTTAAAAATGTGTTCATAATCACAATATAGGTGATTCACCTATTGACAAGAGTGATTTATTTTTTGCTATCACATATTCTATGGCGATAGGAAATTTTTAGTTTTAAAGTGCCGCTAAGGCTGTTTAGAGAGACGGGTGTTTACCTGAAAGGCACAGCTTTGGAGGGGTTTTTGAATTCTATAGCTTTTATCTTGTTTTGTTAGGAGATAGCTATGTTCAGCTTATACTAACATAGAATATATGGCGATAGGAAAATTTTAGCTTGCGGAGCTACTCAAACTGTTTAGAAAGGCTGACGGTTATCTGAAATATGTGATCTTTTGGGTATCAGCCAGCCTTGTTGTTGCTTTTATATGATTCAAAGTTAAAAATAGACTGAGTCGTTACAGTAAATATTTATAAAAATAATATTCTGTACAAGCTGTTAAAAATATTGGTATTTTGATAAATATTTTTTAATCCTGATGGGGTTATTTAAGCTTTTGATTTGTAAGGTTTTTACTTGGTGTTGTGATTTTCATGAAAAGGCTGCCACCCTTGTGGGTAGTTGTTTGTTTGATTTATTTAATGTTTAATCAATCATGTGATATGTCAACGGTAAGTATATGAATAAAGACATTTTTAAGTAATGGCTGGTGTTATATCTTCTTTTCGATAAGACGAAACTTTATCCCTTATAGGTTCTATTATCTATAAGTAGGTAAAACTCTTTGTCGTTCTCTTAAATTGTTATGCTCGCAGGGACGTGGGCGTTTAGGTCGCATGGAGGTAATTGTTTAACTACAAAGAGTATTCAAGTTGCCATACGGTTCCTATTCCCTATGGGGATGATATGTTCTAAGTAGTTGCAATTTATATATCTGCTTTAAATTTCAGAGTAAAACTAAATTTTATAAGAAAAGCTGATAGATCTTTTCGAGATTTTCAAGCTACGAACAGGTTGTTTAGTTTTAGCTCTCTAGTATTTAAATTAGATACCCATTTATCCATCATAAATGTATTGGTAAAATGATGAAATATTTATATAAAACGATGCTTTTAGCATTGTTGTTCGTAACGCAGGTTGGGCAAACGGCGGAACAAAGAACGCAAACAGCAGGCTCACCTTCAGAAATTTTAATTAATAATGCGCTTATGAGTAATAATTCTGGTGAGCAGCATTATGTGAGGATTCGTTTAGTTGCGAGAGATAGAAAAGCACTACATAAGGATCAAGTTTATCAAGCTTTTTTTGAGGCGAGTATGGGGGGGATTGTCTCAGATGGTAGTTATAATGAGGCAATAGGCGATATTTTCATTAATACGCTTTCGCAAGCAGGAACGTTAGTTCATCAAATGACATTAAAACGAATAGGCTTTAATCAGTTTGCAGTAATAGAATATGTTACTACAGCAATTAGTCCGCCAGCACCTCTACACAATTTTTCAATTAATGACATGCCTCTTGTCGATGTGCCTGCTCCTCTACACAATTATTCAATTAATGATATGCCTCTTGTCGATGTGCCTCCTCCTCCTATTGAACAAGCCCCTGCAAAAACGCCTATCGTTGGTCAACCACCGAGATTGGAGCTTCCTACAATTAATGCGCCAGCTCCGTACATTGCTCCTCAACCAGTGGCCCCTTATCAAAACCAATATATGTTACAACCACACGGCTATACTCAATAGATATAGCTAAATAAGGATTAAGTAATGGCGATATTGCCAGAAAAAATAGATATAAGTGTGTTTCTTGAAGAGGATGTAGGGACGGGGGATGTTACTGCGAATTTGATTGATGTGGAGACTGTAGCGAGTGCGGCTATTATTACTCGTGAGCCAATGGTCTTGTGTGGTTTGGCATGGTTTGATGCTGTTTTTAAGGAATTAAGTCCGCAAATAATTATTCAATGGCAGCGAGAAGAAGGTGAGTTTGTTGAGGCGAATACTTTATTGTGTGAGATGAAAGGTAATGCGAGGGCATTGTTAACAGGTGAGCGTACCGCGTTAAACTTATTGCAGACTTTGTCGGCGACAGCAACCGTATCTAAACAGTATGCTGAAGCGGTTGCAGGAACAGGATGTAAAGTATTAGATACGCGTAAAACTATTCCTGGTTTAAGACTTGCGCAAAAATATGCGGTAGCCTGTGGGGGTGGTTTTAATCATAGAGTTGGGCTTTATGATGCGGTATTGATTAAAGAGAATCATATTGCGGCTGCGGGTTCTATTGAAAAGGCTGTTAAAAGGGCGCGAGAGCAAACTGATGTCACGGTTGAAGTGGAAGTGGAATCTATAGAAGAATTAAAGCAAGCCTTTGCGGCAAAGCCAGATCGAGTGATGTTGGATAATTTTTCTTTGGATGATATGGGTTTAGCGGTTGCGCTAAATAATGGCGATATAGATTTAGAAGCTTCTGGTGATGTGAGCCTAGAAAATATTCGCAGTATCGCGGAAACAGGCGTGGATTATATTTCTATTGGTGCGCTAACCAAACATATTAAAGCGATTAACTTATCAATGCGCGTTGAATTGATGGAAAAGGCATGACAGAAGATCTTGCTGAAGTGATGGGGCAAATAACGCATGGGGTTTATGTTATTGGGGTTTGCGATGGTGAGCAGCAAAATGCGTTTACGGCATCTTGGGTCATGCAAGTTTCTTTTAAACCCTTATTAATAGCCTTTAGTATTAATCCAGAACATTATTCTTATAAGTTGTTGCAGAAAGGCGGGGTGTGTTCGATTAATGTCTTAGGTAAAGAGCAGATGGAAATCGCTGCGCATTTTGGTCTCCCATATAATAAGAGTAAAATGGAGGGTTATGAATGGTTACAAAATAGAGATGTTCCTGTTTTGGCAACCGCTGCGGCTTATTTTGATTGTAAAGTAAGTCATTATACTGAGGCTGGCGATCATAAAATCGTGGTCTGTGAGGTGTTAAATGCAGAAATTTTAAAAAAATATGAATTATTATTGTATGCTGATACCGCAGCGATGGATGGTGGTAGTGAAAACTATAAGCAACCTTAGTTGTTGATTTTTAAGTATTAAGATTGGCGAGTGAGTTTTTTTTAAAATAATTTATCGAAAAGGTTGACGGAATAAATTTCCAATGTATAATACGCCTCTCTTTCAGCGACACACCAGTTTCTGACAGAGGTTACGGAAAACGATTTGTTAACAAGGTGTTGACATCAACGATTATTGAAGTATAATGATCGGCTCACTAAGGGTTGCTTGCAAAGCTTCTTTCTTAATGAGAAACAAGAACTTAGGTTCTT
>WTBX01000358.1 GCA_013138855.1 Methylococcaceae bacterium | reverse complement strand
AATTTATTGCAACAAACCCTACAAATAGTGAATGGTTTAGCGCAAATAGAGCGGGATTTTAGTTTTCCAAAATTAACAAAAATACAGCCACAAGCTTTGCCAGAGATCACTTTAACGATTGCAAGCTGTGATAATCATCGTAGCGTGATGTTGAAATGGATTCAAAATCAACTCAATAACGAAAACCAGAAAATCAATCGTTTAACTGAGCGCGTGATTACGCAAATGCAGCAATACAAGGATAAATATAAACTTGAAACTCGTGAGGTTGATGTTGCGTTAGAATCTGCTTTTGAGTTTGGTGAAATGCTAGAAAAGCTAGAAGGCGAAGATTTACCGCGTCATGAAAAACGCTTTCATCAAATGCTCAAAGAAGGCACGATTCAAAAAATCGCCATGTTTCAAGCCAATCTTGATAAAGAACGTCAAGAAATTGAAGACAAACTCGCTAAAATCAACCTCTCTTTAAATGCGATTGATTACAATGCAGGCACGTATATCACCTTGATTTCCGAGCGTAGCAAAGATACCGATATAAGAGAATTTCAGCAGGATTTACGTGGCTGTTTATCTGATACGCTAGGCGGTGATGATGATTTATATGATGAACACAAATTCCATCAAGTCAAAAAACTAATTGACCGTTTTAATGGTCGAGAAGGTTTGACGGATGCTGATAAAAAATGGACACGTAAAGTCACTGACGTAAGAAATTGGTTTTTATTCTCAGCTTCTGAAAGATGGCGCGAAGATGAACAGGAAAAAGAATATTACTCGGATTCGGCGGGAAAATCAGGCGGACAAAAAGAAAAACTCGCCTACACTATTTTAGCCTCAGCATTGGCCTATCAATTTGGTTTAGAATGGGGTGAAACTCAATCAAAAAGTTTTCGTTTTGTGATGATTGATGAAGCGTTTGGACGTGGCTCGGATGAATCAGCACGTTACGGTTTGGAATTATTCAGCAAATTAAACCTGCAATTATTAATCGTCACCCCCTTACAAAAAATTCATGTGATTGAGAATTACGTTAAAAGTGTTAACCTTGTACATAACGAAGGCGGTAAAAATTCAATGTTGCGTAATTTAACTATTGAAGAATATCATCAAGAAAAAAATTCGCTTAATAGTTGATATTACATAAAAGAGTGAAAACAAGTTTTTCACAACCTAAAATAATAATTTTTCTTAATTCCCTTAAATGCTATGCGTGATTTATATCTACTTAATTTCGACAATAATCAATACGGCATCTGGGAAGATGAATTACTTTTTTGTGATAAAACGCGCTATGTAAGTCAATTGCCAATGTTTCCTGATTATATTGCGGGTATTTGTTCGATAGAAAAAGGGCATTCGCTTACACTGGCCGATTTAGCGGTTTGTCTTGGCTACACTAAAGAGCAGAAACAAGACAAAGCTCATGCTTTGCTATTAACGGAAGATAAAAACTTTGCAGGATTTTGTGTTTATGGTGATTTAGAACAGATCCCCGTCGATGAAAAAGATTGTCATTTAATCTCTGATTATCTCAAGTCTGATGTAATTAATAGTTGTATTATGTTTGATCAGGCAATCATTCCTATTATCAACATACAGGTTTTATTTGGGCGATTGTTAAATGAACAATACATTTTGCCAAAAATAGAAGCCTGTCTTCCTGATTTATTAGCAGAGCCTATTAATTACTTAAAAACAGCGCGTCTTTTTTCCTGCGCACAACAGCTTTTTGCTTGTCCTGTCGAAGTGGTTGATACAGTCATTCCTTTATTCCGAAAGATTGTCAACCTCCCCGCAACACCTGATTATATTGCAGGAATGATTGAACATCATGAGCAATTAATCCCTGTTATTAATTTAGCTAAGTGGCTAGAAATCGAAGAACAAAAACCTGCACGAACTTTATTAGTTTGTATTTTAGAAGGACATTATTTTGGTTTTTTAGTCGAAAAAGATTTCGGTGAAGCTTCAGGTGAATTAACTTTTCGCAATTTTCCAGAATTATTACAATTTTATTGTTTGCAACACGCGCTTATTATCGATGAAAAAATCGTTCCTGTTGTTGATTTTAATTTATTAATTACCTCCGCTTCATCAGATTCCACCAATCACTTCCCCATAAAACCGCATTATTATTCTAATGCGTCAACCCCATTAAAGTTTGGTAAAGCGGCTGTTACTGTTATACCTATTTCCATTTTAGGCGTTAATCATGCGATACCTAAAGACGAAGTGGAAGATATTTTGCCTGTTGTCCGTTATCAATATCCTCTAAAAAATTACTCGTTAGTGCAAGGCATGGTTTATTACCATAACGAGATATTGCCTATTATTGATCTTGCTAATTGTTTTGGCAGGCGTTCACGAGTCACAGATGATTGGAAAATGTTATTGATTCGTAATGGTAATTTTCGAGCCTTTGTATTGGCAGAACAAGTATCAGATGCGTTGATTCTTGATATTGATAAGCAACAAAAGTTACCGTTTGTTTTAGAGTCCCCTGTTATTTATGGTTGTTATTCTCATGAGACAAATGTTGATTTAATTTTAAATATTGAAGCAATGGTTACTCATGCGGATAAATCCGTTGTAACTCATATTTTTGATTCTTATAGCCAGAGGATAAATCGTAGCTTTGTTGAGACTGTTTCTGAATCTTTAGAGTTAGGAAATTCATTTCAAAAATTAGAGTTAGCATCAGGGTTGACACGTTCCACTTTTATAAACCCTCAAGAATCATCAATAACTAATGAATTAGCAGAAGACAACCGAGAAAATGTAGAGGCTTCAAATACTGTAGCTTCAACATTGGTTGATGAAGAAACAGAAGAAAAAATATTTGATACTGATGATTTTTTAGAGGCCTTAGATGAAGAAGTAGCAGAAATTTATTTAGAAGCCGAACAGGAAGAAATCTTCGATGTTGACGATTTTTTAACGATTTCAGAGGAAGAGGTTGAGGGCATTCCTTTAGCGACTAGACAAGAAGAGCCTGAGGAATTAATAGCTCCAGTTGAAGAAATAGAAGACGAAACCTTCGATCTTGGCGATTTTTTAGAGACTTCAGAAGAAGAGGTTGAGGACATTCCTTTAGAGATTGAGCAAGAAGAAGAGTCTGAGGAATTAATAACCCCAATTGAAGAAATAGCAGAAGAAACCTTCGATGTTGACGACTTTTTAGGGATTCAAGAAGAAGAGGTTGAGGGCGTTTCTTTAGAAATTGAGCAAGAAGAAGAGCCTGAGGACTTAATAGCTTTAATAGCTCCAGTTGAAGAAATAGAAGAAGAAAAACTTAATGCGGGCGACTCTCAAGGAACTTTAGAAAAAAATATTGAAGAAACCGCAGCAGGCGTAGAATTAGATGAAGAG
>WTBX01000129.1 GCA_013138855.1 Methylococcaceae bacterium | reverse complement strand
AAAACCTGCGAGGTTTAAAGCTTAGTCTTGCTTCGGTTCTTCTTTAACAGTCGCTTTACGCAATTTAATCCCTAACTCACGCAATTGCACATCACTTACTTCTGCGGGTGCATCAATTAATGGACATGCCGCCGTTTGCGTTTTAGGGAAAGCAATCACTTCACGGATAGAAGTTGATTCAGTCATTAGCATCACTAATCTATCTAAACCAAACGCAACACCACCATGAGGAGGACAGCCGTATTTTAAGGCTTCAAGTAAAAAGCCGAATTTTTCGTTGGCTTCTTCTTCACCAATGCCTAATAATCTGAAAACACGCGACTGCATTTCAGTTTTGTGAATACGGATTGAACCACCGCCCACTTCTGTGCCGTTTAACACTAAATCATAAGCGCGTGATAACGCTTCGGCGGGGTTTGCTTCCAATTCTTCAGCTGAACAACTTGGTGCAGTAAATGGATGATGGATCGCATTCCAGCGTTGTCCTTTATCGTCCCAATCAAACATAGGGAAATCAATCACCCACACAGGTTTCCACTTGCCTTCGATTAAACCACGATCTATCCCTAGTTTAACTCGCAACGCGCCCATCGCCTCATTCACGATTTTAGCTTTATCAGCACCAAAGAAAATCAAATCACCTGTCTGCGCTCCAGTTTTAGTTAAGACACTTTCCCAAACTTCCGCAGGGGCAAATTTAACAATCGGTGATTGTAACCCTTCGATACCTGCATCACGGTCATTCACTTTAATATAAGCCAAACCTCTTGCGCCATAAATACTGACAAATTTAGTTAGCCCGTCAATATCTTTACGGCTTAAAGTGCTACCGTTAGGTAAACGCATTGCCGCGACGCGACCCTTTGGATCATTCGCAGGAGCTGAAAAGACTTTAAAATCTACGTCTTTCATTTCGTCAGCAATATCAACTAATTCTAATGGAATCCGTAAATCAGGACGATCACAACCAAAGCGACGCATTGATTCATGATAAGTTATGCGAGGAAACTCTTCAGGTAAAGCAACCTCCATCGTTTCCTGAAAAACATCACGAATCATGTCTTCCATGATGTCCATAATGCCATCTTCATCCATGAATGAAGTTTCAATATCAAGCTGAGTAAATTCAGGCTGGCGATCGGCGCGTAAATCTTCATCTCTAAAACAACGCACGACTTGATAATATCTGTCCATACCTGAAATCATTAACAACTGCTTATAAAGTTGTGGTGATTGAGGTAAGGCAAAGAAAGCATTCTCATGCGTACGGCTAGGGACAATATAATCTCTCGCGCCTTCTGGTGTCGCTTTAGTTAGATAAGGCGTTTCGATTTCAAAAAACTCTCTATCATCTAAAAAATTCCGCAAACAACGCGTCACATCACGACGAAAACGCATTTTTTGTTGCATTTCGGTACGACGTAAATCTATATAACGATAACGCAGACGCGTATCTTCGTTAACTTCAATATCGCTTTCAATAGGGAACGGCGGTGTTTCTGATTTATTTAAAATTTCAATTTCTTTAATTAAAATTTCAACTTCGCCAGTAGCCATATTAGGATTAATCGTGCCTTCTGGACGATTACGCACTTTTCCTTGTACTTTTAATACATATTCACTACGCACCGACTCTGCAATGGCAAAAGTCTCCGCAGTATCAGGATCAAATACAATTTGAACCAGACCTGTACGGTCTCGTAGGTCAATAAAAATCACTCCGCCATGATCGCGGCGGCGATGTACCCATCCACATAAATCAACCGTCTCTTCTAAATGAGCGGTGTTTAATTCTCCACATTTGTGGCTACGCATTATATTTTCTCTGTTTTAAGTTTAAAGAATTTAGAATAGATAAATCTATCTATACATTGTTTTTTCTGTAGGATTAATTAAACCCCAGAATCCTGTTTATAATTTTTTTAGTAATTTATCATAAATACTATGAGAACCAATCCAAAACCAGATAATTTCATTGTCCTTTATAATGCCAACTGCTCTGTAATCTATATTGACTCTGACCGAATAGATAGGTTTTGTTGAATGTACTCGTTTAAATTGTAAGCTTGGGTAATATGGGTCTTTTTTAAATTGGCGATAAGCTTGTTTGGCTTGTGTTTTAATTGTGCTAGGTAAAGATACAAATAAGGCTCTGAATTTCTCGGTAGTTCTTGAAATCACAACGTATCCAGATTCATGATTTGCGTTTTTCCTTGTTTATATTCGCTTAATGCTTCATCTGCTAATTCAGCTAATAGGTCTTCTGACTCAGAAAAAAGATTATCCCATTTTCTTTCTGCTAAGAGTTCTTCCATTATCCATTTTGCCAAAACATTTTGTTGAAGTTCTGGTAATTGAGAGGCTTGAGAAAAGGCTTTTTCGAGTAGTTGAGTCATTATAAATTCAAATTTATTTGATGGGTTTCGTTGTCACTCTATTTATCTTACGCGCTTGAACATTGAGTATTACCTCACTTCACACGAATTCGCTCTTATATTATTTTTACTACACGGCTAATATAATCTGATTGCTCTAAAATCTGAATTGCATTTTTTATCGGCACCGCTTTTTAGATTAATCGCATTTTCAAACTAAAAAGATGGATAAAGCTATCGCAATACCCATCTTACACAGGGATTAACTTTTACAAGAACCGCCTTTACAGCAACCACTTTCCGCAGCTTTAGGCTTAGAACTTGCTTCACCTGCAACATTTTTCTTAGCACCGCTTTTAAAGTCAGTTTCATACCAACCATTGCCTTTAAGTCTAAAACCTGCGGCGGATATTTTTTTCTTCAACTCAGGCTCAGAACACGCTGGGCAATGAATTAATGGCTCGGCACTCATTTTTTGTAATGCTTCATGCTCATGCCCGCATGATTGACATTCATATTCGTAAATTGGCATCAAAAACTCCTAGAAAATAACTCTTAAAATAAGGGTGGTTATTGAGATATTCAAGCCCCCTTGCGCTAAGATAACCCACCATTCTACAAAAAAGAGCCGCGATAATGAACACATTAACAATTATTCAACCCGATGACTGGCATTTACACGTTAGAACAGGCGCAATTTTAAACACTGTGATAGCCCATACAGCAAGGCAGTTTAAACGCGCGATTATCATGCCTAACCTTAAACCCCCTGTCACTTCGGTGGAACTTGCGTTAAATTATCGTGATGAAATCTTGCAAGCTTTGCCGAAAGATTCTGAGTTTGAGCCGTTGATGACCTTATATTTAACCAATCAAACCACCGTTGACGATGTTAAAAAAGTGGCGGCATCTGATGCGATTCATGCCTTTAAACTTTACCCCGCAGGTGCAACCACAAATTCGGATGCTGGCGTTAATAATGTAACGGCGGTTTATCCTATTTTAGAAGCCATGCAACAGCATAATGTTCCGCTGTTGATTCATGGAGAGGTAACCGATGAAGATTGCGATATTTTCGATCGTGAACGAGTCTTTATCGAACGCTATTTAACTGACATTGTTAAACAGTTTCCTGCATTAAAAATTGTTTTGGAACACGTAACCACAGAAGAAGCGGTGCAATTTGTAGAATCAGCCTCCAGCAATATTGCCGCGACGATTACCCCGCAACATTTACACTATAACCGCAATGCGATTTTAGTAGGAGGCATTCGTCCTCATCATTATTGTTTGCCAATTCTTAAACGTGAAAAACATCGCCTCGCTTTAGTTAAAGCGGCAACTTCTGGTAATCCTAAGTTTTTTCTAGGAACAGACAGCGCACCGCACTTAACACATTTAAAAGAAAATGCGTGTGGCTGTGCGGGTTGTTACTCAGCTCATGCTGCGATTGAGTTATATGCAGAAGTATTTGAGAAAGAAAATGCATTAGATAAATTGGAAGCATTTGCCTCTTTTTATGGTGCTGATTTTTATGGTTTACCACGTAATAAACAAACGATTACTTTAGAAAAACAAAACTGGACTGTTCCCGCTAGTTATGGGGAAAGTGACATTATGATTACGCCATTAAAAGCAAATGAAACATTAGCTTGGAAATTGATATAAGTAACTATCCAACAGTCTTCTAACATTTCTATAAACCGTTAAAACGGTTG
>WTBX01000219.1 GCA_013138855.1 Methylococcaceae bacterium | reverse complement strand
AGCTCCGCTTGATGAACAGAAAGCAATTAGTCAATAGTTGAAAACGCCAAGCAGAGCTTGTCGGTATGCGTTCCCAAACAGAGTTTGGGAACGAGCCAAGATAAGTTATTCTTTTAAGTTATACCTTAATATTTTAAAAATTTACCGTAACTCTCTCCCTTGTTAAACTACACTTTGTAAAATTGAATAACCAGCTACGATAAAATAATAACAACGAATATGAAATACGATTATCATGATTTATACGATCTTCAATTTGAACAATTAGTAACAGCAATTTGTTCAAAATTATTAGGCGTTGGTATTCAAGAGTTTGCAAAAGGGCGCGATGGTGGTAGAGACGCTCTTTTTCACGGCAGAGCAAATTGTTTTCCGAGCGAATCTAAACCGTGGGAAGGTAAAATAGTTGTACAGGCAAAGCATACCGAAGGGATTAATTGTAAATTTTCAGATGATGACTTTTTAAAAAATAAAAGTTCTATTGTAAATAAGGAAATTCCTCGTATTAAAAATTTGTTAGAGCAACAAGAACTTGATTTCTATATGTTATTTTCCAACCGTAAATTACCTGCGGAAGCTAATACAAAAATAATTAAACGTATTTCTGAGGAAACAACACTTGCAGAAGAAAGAATATCCCTTATTGGCATTGAAAGTCTTGAAAGATATTTAAAAACCTATCCTGATATTCCAAATATTGCAAATATCAATCCGCGTAAATTTCCGTTAAGAGTTAGTCCAGATGAGCTTGCTGAAATTATTTTAGCTTTTAATCGTTGTAAAGAAAGTTTTACTCAAGTTATTGAACAAGAAAAAGAAATTAAACGAACTCGTTTTGATGATAAAAATAGTATTAATGGATTGAGCGAAGAGTACGCAAAAATCCTCCAAGAATACATTAAAGATTTCACACCAATTAGAGCTTTTTTAGCGGATATGGAAAATGAGAGTTATTTAGAGATGTATCAAAATTCAGTGGAAGAATTTAATTTAAAAATCATTGCTCATCGTGAAGACTATTCAAATTTTGATCATATTCTTAATCACCTTTACGATTTATTAATTACACGAGATAGTGATTTAAGAAAACATAAAAAACTCACTCGAACCATGCTTTTTTATATGTACTGGAATTGTGATATAGGTAAAAATAATGATACTTCAACCGACTAAATTTTCTCATCCGGATAAAACAGTAATAGCAAAATCAACTTTGATTTTAAAATATTTACGCAAAGAACGTTTAATGCAATATGATGAGATATTAAAAAAATCAAAAATCTCTTCTGATAAAACGGATATTTTATTTTTACCCGCAATCAATTTATTATATTTATTAGGTTTGGTTGAATATAGAAAAAAAATTGATGCTTTTGAGTACATAGGACAATGAAACTTTCAAAATTGTATTGCAATCAGCCTCAATTATTTAAGGCTATTCCTTTTAAATCAGGCTTGAATGTCATTTTGGCAGAAATTCGTTTGCCTGAAAATAAAGATAAAGACACGCATAACTTAGGAAAAACAACATTAGCTAGATTATTGGATTTTTGTTTTTTGCAAAAAAGAAACCAAGATTTTTTTCTATTTAAACACAGTGTATTTAATGAATTTGTTTTTTTTCTTGAAATTAAAGTAAAAGATAATCAGTTTATTACTATTCGCCGAAGTGTAAAACAAGCAAGTAAAGTTTCATTTAAGTTTCATACAGAAAAATATCAAAATTATACCGACTTACCCGATGAACATTGGGAACATAACTTAATAGCTTTTGAAAAGGCTAAACAGCTTTTAGATGGTTTTTTAGGGTTCAATATCATAAAAGGGTATGACTTTAGAAACCCTATTAGTTACGCTTTACGAATACAAAATGATTTTAAAGATGTTTTTCAGTTGGATAAATTTCGTGGAAAACATAGTTATTGGAAACCTTATTTAGCTAAAATATTAGGTTTTGATGATAGTTTAGTCAAACAAAATTATCACTTTGCTTCTGAAATAGAAGAAACAAAAAAACATATTATTAATATAAAAAAAGAGTTGTTAGGTATTGATATTAGTTTAGATAAAATTGAAGGTTTGTTACTAATTAAACAGCAAGATGAAGAAAAATTAAACAAAACAATTACAGAGTTTGATTTTAGATTATCAGATGCCAACTTAAATAAAAGTCTTGTTGAAGAAGTTGAAGTGCGTAGCGCAAATTTAAATGAACAGCGTTATTATCTAAGCATAAATAAAGAAAAAATAGAACAATCATTACAAGAACAAGAGTTAGTATTTAATCCTAAAAATGCAGAAAAACTATTTGCAGAAGCAGGTGTGTTTTTTCCACAGCAAATTAAAAAAAATTTTAACGACTTAATTTCTTTTAATAAAGAAATAACAGAAGAAAGAAAGCAATATTTAAAAGAAGAATTAGAAGAAACTAAATCTGAGCTGGAAGAAATAAGTTTAGAGCTTGATGAGTTAGGAAAAAAACGCTCTAAAGAACTCGCTTTTTTGAATGAAAAAGATTCTATTAAAAAATATCGGCAATTGAATGATGAATTAGTTGTATTAAAAGCAGATATAGAAAAATTAAATCGTCAGAAAGATGCCTTACTTAAAACTCAAAATTTAAATACTGATATTAGCAATAAAGAAAATGAGCGCAAAAAAATAAAGCAACAACTTGAAAATAATATAGAACAAAAAAACCAAGAAGACTCGAAATATAAAGAAATTCGTTTATATTTTAGTAATATTATTAAAGAGGTGCTTGATTGTACGGCGTTGATTAGTAGTACTGTCAATAAGGAAGGGAATATTGACTTTAAAGCTGAAATTTTAAATCAGCAAGGTGATGTAACAAGTGAAGACCAAGGACATACTTATCGTAAGTTGCTCTGCATTGCTTTTGATATGGCAGTAAGTCGGGCTTATATAAATAATGATTTTGTTCATTTTATTTATCATGATGGTGCGCTTGAAACACTTGATAATAGAAAAAAAGAAAACTTAATTCATGTCATGCGAGAATATGAAAAACTAGGTATTCAGCAAATTATTACCTTAATTGACTCTGACTTACCTTTAAATAAAGAAAATACACCCTTTCAATTTAAGGATGATGAAATAATTTTACGAGTACATGATGAAGGGAGTCAAGGTAGGTTGTTTAAGATGGAGAGCTGGTAAATTAACAAAAAATCTTAAAAACGTTATCAAGGAACCGCGACTTCAGTCGCGGATGCGGCTAAAGCCGCGCTTCCAAAGCAACTCATCACCCAAATTGCCAACCTGTTAAACCGTAGTGAAGAAGAAATAACGGCACTTTTCCAACAGGATTTTCAGGATTCAGAAGATTAGTAGGATTAACACTAAAATCGTGCCTAAAGTACAGTGTCCCCAACGCATTAAAATCTACGTCAGTTTATAACTCATGCCAAAAATCATCCAACTTTCTCAACTAGATTTAGATAAAACCTACAGCTATGCCGATTATCTGACTTGGCACTTTTCCGAAGCCATAGAGCTTATCAAGGGAAAAATATCGTTAATGTCGCCTGCGCCAAATGTTTTTCTAGTTCCCACTCTTCGAGTGGGAACTCATACTGACTTTGTCTGGTTCCCACGCGCTGCGTGGTAACCAATAGGAGACGCGCCAGCGTCCCGAACAAGGCCAGCACACAGGACGCTAGCGCGTCTTCACTGAATTCCCACGCAGTGCGTGGGAACTAGGAAAGCAAGCTCAATGCTTAAAACAAAAGGATTTAACTATCCATTATGTGTAAAAAACTACCATGCTAAAAATCACCCAACTTTCCCAATTAGACCAAGATAAAACCTACAGCTATGCCGATTATCTAACATGGCAATTTTCTGAAGCCGTAGAGCTTATCAAGGGAAAAATATCGTTAATGTCACCACCTGCGCCAAATGTAGAACATCAAAGCATATCAGGTAACTTACATGGTATTTGTTATTCCTTTTTTCGCCATAAAAAATGCCGCTTATTCGCTGCGCCTTTCGATGTACGCTTATATAATCGCAAAAAATCACTACTAGCAAATAAAGAAATTCATACTGTTGTACAACCTGATTTATGCGTAATATGTAATCCTGAGTTTTTAGATCAACAAGGCTGTAACGGCGCACCCGATTGGATTATTGAAATTTTATCGAAAGGAAACTCTAAAAAAGAATTAAAAACTAAATATGAACTTTACCAACAAAGCGGCGTAACTGAATATTGGCTGGTTTATCCCTACGAACAAACCATCCATCAATTTGTATTAGACGAAAACCAGCGTTATCAATTAACAGCCATGTTTACGGATGATGAAATGGCGATACCGCATTTATTTCCTGAACTTAAAATTGATTTAAGCGAAGTCTTTGAGTCGTTTGATGATAATTAAAAAAGTGGAAAAACTATATTATGGTAGCAAGTAGCCCGTAAGTATTCACCTCCCCCTTTGGAAAAGGGGGATTGAGGGGGATTTATTTAATAAAATCTCCCCTAACCCCTCTTTTTTTAAGAGGGGGACTGAACACTTACAGTAGCCCGTATGAAACACGGCGTAATACGGGAGAACCGCACACGAATCAAAATTATAAGAGAGTAAGCACAATGGTCTTAGAAAATGCCCCAAGTTGGAAGCCTGATTTGGCTGCTGAATTTGAACAGCCTTATATGCAAAAGCTTAAACAGTTTCTTAGGGAAGAGAAGAGCAAGCATAAAATTATATACCCGCATTCAAACAATTGGTTTCATGCTTTGGAAGCGACTCCGCTAGATCAAGTTAAGGTCGTTATTTTGGGACAAGATCCGTACCATCAACCTAAGCAAGCGCATGGTTTGTGTTTTTCTGTTTTGCCCGAGATAAAAACGCCGCCCTCGTTAGTTAATATCTACAAAGAGTTACAAACAGATTTAGATATTACCCCTGTAAAACATGGTTACTTGGAAAGTTGGGCTAAACAAGGCGTGTTATTACTTAATGCGGTGTTAACGGTAGAAGCGTCTAATGCTAATGCTCATCAAGGGATGGGCTGGGAACAATTTACCGACAAAGTTATTGCTACGGTGAATTTACGCTGCGAGCATGTCGTGTTTATGCTTTGGGGAAGTTACGCGCAAAAGAAAGGCGCAGTAATTGATCGGCAGCGTCATTTGGTATTAAAAGCACCGCACCCATCGCCTTTATCAGCCTATCGTGGATTTTTTGGCAGTAAGCATTTTAGTCAAGCTAATCAATATCTAAAACAACATGATAAGCCGCTTATTAATTGGCAGTTACCTGAAACTGTGTCGTAGCTTGGAGGGAGGAACGAATTCCCATGTTTCTGCGTCCTGAGACTAAATAAATACACGAAATTGGAACGAGCGAAATGTTCATAAACAAGATGGCCACGTTTCAAGTCATCTTTACAAAAAATCTGAAACAAGAACAAACTCTACTCTAAAATTTAAAGCTGTCATTTTAGCTATGTCGGCTAACTTACGTTTTTTACTTCGCAAAAAATTCCAGCCCACCTTACAATATACCCTAATTAAAAATTCAGCTTTTTCACTAAAATCAGGCTGGGTTTAAAACGAATGGCTGTTAATTGATAAATCGCCATCTACTTACTTATTCCTACGCATTATGCTGGGAATGTTTCACAATCAACTCTGCGCAAAATGCGTGAACATTATTAAAAGCACTCTTATGTCCGACTCTGTTAAAAAAAACCGTACCGAACTCAATAAACTGCATAAACGTCTGCGTCATAATGTCGGTGATGCGATTGCCGATTACAATATGATCGAAGAGGGCGATAAAGTCATGGTGTGTTTATCAGGCGGTAAAGATTCGTATACGATGCTGGAAATATTGCGGAATTTACAAAAAACTGCACCGATCCAATTTGAAATTATTGCGGTTAATTTAGATCAGAAACAACCAGATTTTCCTGAACATGTTTTACCTGATTATTTAAAATCCATAGAGGTTCCCTATCATATTATTGAGCATGATACTTACAGCATCGTCAAACGCATTATTCCCGAAGGTAAAACCACTTGCAGCTTATGTTCCAGATTAAGACGTGGAAGTTTATATGGTTATGCCAAAGCAAATGGAGTGACTAAGATTGCTCTAGGTCATCATCGAGATGATATTTTAGAGACGTTTTTTCTAAATATTTTTTATGGGGGTAAGTTGAAAGCGATGCCGCCAAAATTATTGAGCGATGATAAAAGTAATATCGTCATTAGACCGCTGGCTTATTGTCGTGAAAAAGATATAAATCGTTTTGCTGAGTTTAAAGATTTCCCGATTATTCCGTGTAATCTGTGTGGTTCACAAGAAAACTTGCAACGCCAAGCAATGAAAGTGATGCTGACGAATTGGGATAAGCAATTTCCCGGTCGTTTAGAAACGATTTTCACCAGTTTACAAAATATCGCCCCTTCGCAATTAGCGGATACGAATTTATTTGATTTTGTTGGATTAAAATTAGGTC
>WTBX01000115.1 GCA_013138855.1 Methylococcaceae bacterium | reverse complement strand
GATATGGAGAATATTAGTCTAACGAAGGCGGATTTAGGTACGTTTGATGTTAATGAAATAACACTAGAGACTTTATTATTTCAAACTGGTTATTTAACCATTGAAAGGGTTGAAGATTTAGGCGAAGACAAACTGTTTTATTTGAAATATCCTAATCAAGAAGTGAAAACCAGTTTAAATCAGTATTTATTACGCGATTTAACTCATACTAGCCCTAGTGAAATAACCCGCAATCGCGTTCAAGTTTATAGAGCCTTGCAAGCGGCGGATTTTGAAATGTTAGAGCAAGGCTTTAGCGCGTTGTTTGCTTCCATTCCTCACGATTGGCATCGAAAAAACGAATTGAGTCATTATGAAGGTTATTATGCTTCGATTGTTTATAGTTGTTTTTGTGCTTTGGGTTTAATCGTGATTGCAGAAGATTCAACCAATCAAGGACGGATTGATTTAACGGTGATGTTAAACAATCAAATTTTTATTATTGAATTTAAAGCAATCACAGAGACAGATAAACAAGGCACGGCATTAGCGCAAATTAAAGCGAAAAATTATCAACAAAAATATCTGGCGGATGATAAAACGCTGTTTTTAATTGGAATGGAATTTGATAAACAACAACGTAATTTAGTGTTTTTTGAGTGGGAAAAAATTTAATGCAGCACTCGCGATACTCTTCTACTCGTTTTGATAGCTATATTTCAACCATTTTGTCTTAAGCGGTAGGTGTCAATCGCACCAAAAATGGTGAAGCAAGGTTTTTCTGTTCCAACATTGGAATTTACACAACATCTTACAAACTTATATACATTCCCTTGTACAGCGTCACTGCCATTAAGTTTTTTCTCAAATATAAATTTATAAAGCAGGTCTTTTGATGATCACTTTAAATAAGTTCCCCTCTCTATCATCGACAAATTCAATGTCGGGGTAAGCTTTCAAAGCACGGCGAATGCCATTACCTAAACCTCGATAAGGTAGAATTTTACTGGCAAACGAGGCGATGATGGGATTGCGAATGTTTGAGTTACCATTCTTAATATGCTCAATGGTCAAGCTATTGGGTAAATGTCCTAGGCTGATGATTTCTATGCGGTCATTAAAGACAAATAAACGAATCGCTGCCGAGATAAAATAATCTCGATGTATCAAGGCATTGATAAGCAATTCTTCTAAGCTGCTTTTAGGAATTTCCAGCACCCCTTCGCTGTTTACATTTTGTCCATTTTGCAGGCGGCGTAATTGTCTTACTAAAAACGCTAAAGAATCGTTGAAGACGTTTTCCAGTTTGCCTGTGATTTCCTGACTTTCGATATAAGTATCAAGGTGGATGTCGTTATCAGGATAGGCGACGGCTTTCACGCTGAAAACAGGTAATTTAAACGGTGGTATTTTGCTGAATAATAATGCGCCTGCAATATTGAATACCTCATCTTGCATTAAATTCATATTATTCAATAACTGGTTCTAAGTCTTCGGGCAGGTCGCCATATTGTTTAAGTACGAATTGATTAAAATAATCTCTGTCCAGCATTTCAACTCCCATGCCAGTAACAGGAACGGCATCGGCATGAAATAAATTAGCACTTTTAAATTGCTGCTGGCTGTCTTCGCCTTTTTGCAGGATTTTCTTTAATTCAGCTTCGGTCATTTAAGTATCTTTTTCTATATGTTATTTGTTTCCATATTATCAAAGATAAACAGACAGGGATTTAAAATAATATCAGTATCATTTTGCTTTTAGTTTTTTGTCCAGTAATCCGCTTTATCTGGAAATATCCACCTCACGCCGCCACGAGGGTCTTCGCTATCGTCTTGATAGCGAGGAATTAGGTGAATATGTAGGTGCATCACGGTTTGCCCTGCTGTTTCGCCATCATTGATGCCAATGTTGTAGCCATCAGCTTTTAGTTGTTGGTCTAGTTGTGTTTTTGCCCATGTTAAGGTTTGCAGCAAGTCGTGTTGTTCTTCTATGCTGGCATCAAATAATGAGGCGATATGACGTTTAGGGATGATAAGGCTATGCCCTTTGGAGATGGGATAGCCGTCACGGATGATTAAACTGTGTGCTGTGGTTTTTAGGATTCTTTCAGCAGGTAGATGACAGAATGGGCATTTTTTTTGCATAGTGCTATTAAATAAAATTAGACAATAGAGTGAAAACGTCAGTTTTAACTTTCAACTTGCTCCCATTCAAACAGCACAATATTACGTTCGTTTTTTTCAAACTCAATGCCAATTAAAAAGATTGTTTTATCCGCATTCAAATATTTTTGCTGATAATTTTTAGCCTTAATTTGTGTTAATGCCGTTCCTTGTTTACTGTTTTCATCGAGAACCTTGAACTCAATAATAAACACTTTATCTTGCATCATCACCGTTAAATCAATCCGTCCGTGATTAGTGCTATCTTCTGCTATTACTGTAAAGCCTAACGCACAAAAACAACTATAAACAATCGACGCATAATACCCCTCATACAAACTCATTTGATTTTTTCGGTACCAATCATGAGGAATAGAGGCAAAAATCGCGCAAAGTGTTTGTTTTAAAGCGGTTAAATCACTACTCTCTAAAGCTTTATAAATTTGCATTTGATTTTGTGTCGCTTGACTAAAATCAGCGTGGGTTAAATCGGCTAACAAATATTGATTTAAACTCGCTTTAACTTCACGATTGGGATAGGTTAAATAATAAAAAAAGTTACCCGAAAACTCTTCGACTTTTTTAATGGTTAAATAACCTGTTTGAAATAAAACGCTTTCTAAATTTAATTCACCTATATCAAAGCTACCTAATTGAGCTTCATTAAGAACAATATTTTCTATCTTAGGCAAGTTATATTGATTTTTACGAATTAATTTTAATAAAAATGAAGGGTTACCTGTTTCAAACCAGTAATTTTTAAATTGTCTGTTTTTAAAATACAACAACACATCAAAAGGGTTATAGACTTTTTCGCCTAAAAAATTATAACCGTTATACCATTGGCGCAATAATTCAAAATCGGTATTAGCTGCATATTCGCCAAAAACTTGTTTTATTTCGGGTTCGGTATAACCGCAAAGTGTTGCATAATCAGGGTTTAAGCTAATATCCTCCAGATTATTTAAACCACTAAATAAACTAATTTTGCTGAACTTGCTAACGCCAGTCAGTAAGGCAAATTTAATATAAGCATCACTGTCTTTAATAACCGAATAAATATTTTTTAACGCATCTCGAATAGTGAGCGCGAGTTCTTCTTTATCAATATTATCTAAAATGGGTTTGTCGTATTCATCAATTAAAATAACAACGGGTAATCCTGTTAGATTTCGTAAAGCGCGAATCAATTCTGCAAAGCGATTTGCTTCGGTATCTTCTGTTAAGCACACGCCATAGCTTTGAGCGACTTCATTAAGGATAGATGAAAGGGTTTGATTAAGAACCTTAACTGAACTAACAACGCCTCGCCCAAAGCTGATAGGAATGACGGCATATTGTTTAGACCAGTCCCAGTTTTTTTCTAAATATAAATCTTTGAATAATTTTTCTTCGCCTGCAAATGCGGATTTTAAGGTGCTAATTAGTAGCGATTTTCCAAAACGGCGCGGGCGCGAGAGAAAGTAATATTGACCACTTTCAACGAGTTTAGCGATAAGCGGCGTTTTATCTGCGTAATAATAATCGCCTTCGATTAATTTGGAGAAGGTTTGTAGACCTATGGGGAGTTTTTTCATTTTAAAATTCAGGCATTTTATTTTAATGGATTTTGTCTGGCGGCTAGCAGTCGTTGCTTCATGGCAGGACTTTTTAATAAATAAGTGGTTTCTTGTTCAGCAAGTAGCTGTTGCCATATTTCAATGGGGACGAT
>WTBX01000138.1 GCA_013138855.1 Methylococcaceae bacterium | reverse complement strand
CACGTTAAATTTAAAGCTAATGGCGAAATATATTCTGATAATTTTGATATTAACAATGATATTTTAAAGACATTAAAACTCAATCAACAAAATTTAATTGATAATAGAAAACGGATACTCAAAACTACTTTAAATACATTAGCGACTAAAAATAAAGGTCAGTGGAATAAAGATATTCTACAGCGAGAGATTGATAAATGGGAAAATAAAAATAATGAAAAATACAAAGCTTATTGTCAAATTGTAATTTACCATTTGAAAAAGAAATTAGCGCAATGCTAATCATTCATGGAGTGAAAAATAGTGGTGTCAAAGACTAAAATCAGTTTAGTATATTACTCTTTTCTTATGTTGTTTGTAGGCTAAAACATATCTAAGAATCAAATGTTATTGATGGGTATTAATCGAGGAGATAAATGAAAATCAAATTCCCACGCTGGTTTTATCAACTAGCATCACCTAAATGGTTTTATGAAATTAGCGGTAAATTATTGCCGTGGTTTGTAGTCGCCACTGTCTTATTAATGAGCGTTGGTCTAGTTTGGGGCTTAGTATTTGCTCCTCAAGACTACCAACAAGGACAAAGCTTTCGGATTATTTATATCCACGTTCCGTCTTCAATCCTTGCGCAGTCTTGCTATATGCTAATGGCGATTGCAGGGGCAGTCGGCTTAATTTGGAAAATAAAAATGGCACACGTCGTTGCTAAATGTGCCGCTCCGATTGGCGCATCTATCGCGGTAATGTCCTTAGCAACAGGCGCGGTTTGGGGAAAACCAACATGGGGCGCGTGGTGGGTTTGGGATGCTCGCCTGACTGCGATGCTCGTCTTACTATTTTTATATATTGGTGTGATTGCATTGACCTCTGCCTTTGAAAATGAAGCCAGTGGCGATAAAGCCGCAGCGGTTTTATCTTTAGTCGGCTTAGTCAATATTCCGATTATTAAATATTCGGTGGAATGGTGGAATACTCTGCATCAACCCGCAACCTTTACCATCACCGAAAAACCTGCGATGCCGCCCGAAATGTGGATACCTTTACTCATTATGGTACTGGCGTTTTATGGTTTTTTTGCGGTGGTATTAATGGCACGAGCCAGAACAGAAACCTTACAGCGTGAAAAACGTACGGACTGGGTTAAAACTTTAGTGGAGGAATATTAATGGGACAATTTGCATCTTTCGCTGATTTTTTAGCAATGGGCAAACATGGGCTTTATGTGTGGTTAAGCTATGGGATATTTTTAGCGATTATCCTTTATAACGTCATTTCAGTCGTGATTAATCAACGATTGTTTTTTAAAGACGCTAAACGACGTTTAAGACGTGAGCAAAATTCATAGTTTTAAACTTCACTCATTTATTCAAAACTTTCATTATGCAAACCTTTTTAGTTGGCGGCGCGGTTAGAGATAAATTACTTAATTACCCTGTCAGAGAATATGACTGGGTTGTACTTGGCGAAACGCCTGAAACCATGTTGGAACAAGGCTTTCAAGCGGTCGGCAAAGACTTTCCTGTTTTTTTACATCCGAAAACCCATGATGAATACGCTTTAGCCAGAACCGAACGAAAAACCTCAGGGGGTTATAAAGGTTTCGCCATTCATACCTCGCCTGATGTGACCTTGAAAGAAGATTTAATTCGTCGTGATTTAACCATTAACGCCATCGCCATGAGTGATGAGGGCGAAATTATTGACCCTTACAATGGTCAGGACGACTTAAAAAATCGTATTTTTCGTCATGTTTCCCCCGCTTTTGCAGAAGATCCTGTAAGAATTTTGCGTGTGGCGCGTTTTGCAGCGCGTTATGCGCATTTAGGTTTTACCTTAGCCGAGGAAACGCGACAATTAATGCAGCAAATGGTTGAAGCAGGTGAAGTCGAACATTTAGTTGCAGAACGAGTCTGGGCAGAAGTTCATAAAGCTTTAACCGAACAAACCCCCGCTGCGTTTTTTGAAACTTTAAAAACGTGTGGCGCGTTGGAGCGAATTTTCCCAGAAATTGCGAATTTATTTGGCGTACCCCAACCTGAAACCTATCATCCAGAAATAGATACAGGGATTCATTGTTTATTAGTCTTGGAACAAGCGGCGAAGTTATCAGATAAACCCGAAGTGCGCCTTGCTGCGTTATTGCATGATTTAGGCAAAGCTCTTTCACCCGCTGAAATGTTGCCTAGTCATAGAGGACATGAAAAAACAGGCATTCCGTTATTAGAAGAATTTTGTAAACGCTTACGAGTGCCGAATCATTTTAAAGCGTTGGCTTTACAAGTCATGCGCCATCATACCCATAGTCATAAGGCTTTAGAACTACGACCCGCAACCCTGTGTGATATGCTTGCCGATTTAGGCGCGTTTAAAAAAACGCATCATTTAGATGATTTTTTACTCGCTTGTGAAGCCGATTGCAAAGGGCGAACAGGTAAAGAAAATACCCCTTATCCACAAGCGGCTTATATTACTCAAGCAGCTAAAGCAGCAGCTAATATTGATACTAGCAAGGTCTTACAAAGTGAATTACGTGGTGCGCAAATTGGCGAGGCAATCAGGCGTTTACGCATTGAAGCTATCGCTAAATTCAAAGCCACGTATATTCCAGAAAATACCTGAAAACCACAGGAGACATAATGATTTTTTTAAAACGCTTTATTTTTATTTTTTTATTTATTTCGCTCACCGCCTGCGCCAAAGCGTATTACAGCGGCATGGAAAAAATAGGCATTCCTAAACGCGATATTATGGTTCACCGCGTTGAAAAAGCGCGTGATACTCAGGAAAAAACTAAAGAACAGTTTAAATCCGCTTTAGAACAGTTTACCGCCGTCACCAATTTTAAAGGCGGTGATTTAGAAGCGATTTATAAAAAATTGAATAATGAATATGAAGCCAGCGTAGACCAAGCGGATGCGGTGAGAAGTCGTATTGATGATATAGAAAGCGTGTCACAAGCTTTGTTTGATGAGTGGGAGCAGGAATTAGAGCAATATAGCAGCGCGTCATTAAAACGTAGTAGTCAGCAAAAACTGAGTCAAACTAAAACACATTATAAAAAATTAATTACGGCGATGAATCGTGCCGAATCTAAAATAAAGCCAGTGTTAGCGGTTTTTAAAGATCAGGTTTTGTATTTAAAGCATAACTTAAATGCGCGGGCGATTAGTGCTTTGAAGGGTGAATTAAGCAGCGTGGAATCTGATGTTTCAGCTTTGATTGTAGCGATGGAAAAATCTATTAATGAGGCTAATGCTTTTATTAATACGATGGAAAAATAATGACTCTTCTGGGCTTCCGTGGAACTCAAGTAATTTAGTAAAAAGACTGGCAGTCCTTTATTGATTTTCATACTCTACGGAAGGACTGCCAGTTCTTGCATCTGCATTTTCACGGGAAATTCTGAAGACTCAAAATAATATAACTCTCAGGCAGAAAATGTCGTTTCCTGTCTGAATCGTTATAAATTCACTTTTTTAAATCTCCATATCATTTACTTCATCGGCTAAGGCACTTAAATCAATTGAAGGATCAACATAAATATTGCGTTTTTTATTGTTTTCAATAAGTGTCTTCCAAGCCTGATGTTCTTTTATTTTTTGTTGATTTTGTTCAGATAATAAAGTTCTTTCTGCTTCTGGTAGACTTAATAAATCAATTTGTGTCATTGCTTGCATGGTCGATTCTCCTAATAACTTGAAGTTTAACTTTTATCAGTATCCTTGTTAATTAAATTATCTTGTTTTTCGGTCATTTCCATCAAACCTTTTAAGGCTACATCGTACTTATCTGCTTTAGCTTCTACATCAACGGCTTTAGACTCATGACGCTGTTTAAGAAATAAGTAAAAATCATATAATTCAGCTTGTGCTTCAGGGGGTAAAGTTGATAAATCAAAGTCTTCAATACTGTGCATGGTTTATTCTCCTAAATTATAAGCCAATATATACTATATAGGCGTTATAAGCCGCCACAACCGCTAAAATCAAAAAAATAACGCCGCTGATGCGATGCAATAAGCTCATCGGTATTTTTTGTAAAATGGTACGTCCTGCTAATACCCCTAACGCAGAAGTTGTTGCCAGTGCCGCCGTTGAACCTAACCAAACTGCCGCAGGTAAGGCAGTACTACTCAAAGCGACTACCGCTAATTGAGTTTTATCGCCAAATTCTGCCACTGCAATTAATAAAAAGGTCGTGAAAAAAATGCTGTGACCACTTTTTTCAGCAACCTCTTCATCTTCATCTTCATCTTCTATGCGTAACGATTGGATTCCAAACGCGG
>WTBX01000310.1 GCA_013138855.1 Methylococcaceae bacterium | reverse complement strand
AGTACTCACCCCCCCCTTTGGAAAAGGGGGATTGAGGGGGATTTATTTAATAAAATCTCCCCTAACCCCTCTTTTTTTAAGAGGGGGACTGAACACTTACGTTTTTTAAAGTAGATACAATGGGATGATTCTAAATAATATTATTTTTACTCTGGAACTGCGATATTTAGTCGCGGAAAACCGCTTAGTCAAATAAGTCGATTAACGGCATCAAGTAATATTTGACTATCAAATTTTCCTTTTACAATATAAGCATCTGCACCCGCATTAAGCCCTTTTCTTTGATGCTCTTCACTTGCTAAAGAACTCACTATAATCACTGGTATTTGTTGTAATTTTTCATGTACTTTAACTTTCTCCGTTAATTCAAAACCATCCATTTTAGGCATTTCTATATCGGTAATGATAAGGTCAAAATCACAATCGTCCTCCAGCCAGTCCAACGCATCTACTCCGTTTATTTTACTAACAACATCAAAGCCTTGTGATTCCAAAATATTTTTTTCTACTGTACGAGTCGTTAAAGAATCATCGACAATTAAAATACGCTTGGTTCGTTGATTGCTATTTTGATGATCGTTAATTGCTACCGTTTTCTTTTGCCGTCCTAAACCCGATAAAACTAAACTATCAGGGTTTAAAACCATAATAATATTACCCTTATTATCATTGGTTGCCCCCATTACATTGGGTACAGTATTTAAAGGCTTGTTTAAAGGCATCAATACAATTTCACGCTCATTTTTAATATCATCAACCAATAAAGCTATTTTATCCATACCGTGAACGAGGATAAGCGCAAAACAAAATTTTTTCTTTTCTGTGGATTCATCAAGTTGCAAAATATCACTTAGATAACGTAAAGGTATCGTTTCTTTATTAACAATAACTGTTTGATTTCCGCCTGAATTAACAATTTCTTCGGGTTTAAAACGAATAGTTCTATTGACAGCAACGGTTGGAATAATAAATTGTTCTTTAGCGCAACTAAGTACTAAGCCTCGATCAGAAACCAAGGTCTGAGGTAATTTTAATTTAAACTGAGTACTTTGATTGATAATAGTTTTAATCGAAACACTCCCCCCTAAAGCACGAATTTGATTAAAGACGACATCAAGCCCTACACCGCGTCCTGAGTATTGGGTTACATCACTGCGACTCGAAAACCCAGAAATAAACACTAAATCCAGCTTTTCAGTTTCAGATAAATGCTCAGCCTGTTCTTTTGAAATCAGCTTTTTATTAACGGCAACCTCTACAATAGTCTTCGTATCAATACCCGCCCCATCATCAATTACTTGCACTTCAAAAAAATTACCCAGACTTTGAAAAGAAATAGAAATATGTCCTGTTTCTTTTTTACCTTTTGACAGGCGTTGTTGTTTTGATTCTATACCATGATCAATGGCATTACGGATTAAATGAATAAGCGGGTCTTGCAGTTTATCCAAAATCAAACGATCCACTTCAACCTGTTCACCGCTAATAACAAAAGAAACGGGTTTATTCAAATCTTGCGAAATACTATGAGCCATGCGTTTTAAAGGGCCTGAAAAATTAACCACAGGTACTAAGCGCATAATTTTTAAATCACTTCTTAAAGCTCCTGTTAAATGATTAAGTTTTTTTACTGATCCCCGCATTTCTTCAAGCAATTGTCTGGTTTCTACCTCCGACTGCTTTAAACTTTCATACAAATCATTACAAAGCAGTTCCATCGAATCATTTTTGGAATCACTAACGCTCGTATTTTTTGAATATTCCCGTGTCCACTTTCTAATTTCCTGTGATAATTTTGAATGATAGGTTTTAAGGCTTCGATAGTGTTCAATCATTCCTGCATTAGTGACTGACAACTCATCAGTGACTGAATCCACCTGTTTTAATTTACTCAGCTGTACACGAATAATTTCTGAAGGTGTTGATGTCTTAACAGGTTTTTCTACCTGACGAGCGGGCTTTGTTTGTAAATCATTAGTTTCAACTATTTTATGAGCGGGTTCTTCTTTATGATCAGGTTCTTCTTGCAAATTGTTGTTTGCGTCTGTCGTCGCGTCGTCTGGAATGCTTTGAGCTTCGGGCTTAGTTTCTACTGTCTTTTCTTCAGCCGCATTCAGTCCATTTTTTATAATTGACTCCGTAAACTTATCTAAATCATTAGTCGGTTGATTTTCTATTAAAGCGGCAATATGTGCTTGCATCGCTTCAAAGGCATTTAGACAATTTTGTATGAAGGCTTCTTGAGGTGTTATATCTTTTTCGGTAAGTTCAGTAAAAAGTGTTTCTATTTCATGAGATAAATTAACCACTCCATCTAAGCTCAAACCGCGTGCAGCCCCTTTAATATTATGAGTGGAGCGCATTAATGCGGCAAAAGCCTGTTTACGAGCCTCAGGTTCTGAATCTTTTTGTATCAGAACCATAAAACCATCATCTACCGCAGCGATCTGTTCTTCTAAGTCAATTTGAAAAGCACCTAATAACTGTTGCAAAAGTTCAGCATCAATCTCCATTAGCTTCGCCTATATAGTATATCTATTTGCTTGTTCTTTTAGCTTACCCGATACTGTGGTTAAATCTTTCATCGCCTCTTCTGTTTGTTTAATCGCTAACACAGCATTATTTGCGACGGTAGAAATATCATTCATGGCTTGCACAATTTGTTCGATTTCTACGGCTTCTTGGATAACGACTTCACTTATCTCATGACTATTTTGAGCCGTTTGTTTAACGACATTATCTAACTGCCCAATAATCTCCCCTGCTTCCTGCACCAAAATCACACCGCTAGAAACTTGTTTAGTCCCATCCTCTGTGACCATGACTGCACGGTTTGTGGATTCCATAATATCTTGCAAAATAGTTTTAACTTGAGCAGTCGATTCTTTTGATTGTTCAGCCAAACTGCGAATTTCTTCTGCGACTACCGAGAACCCTAAGCCTGCATCACCTGCTTTAACCGCTTCAATGGAAGCATTTAACGCCAGCATTTTAGACTGACTGGCAATTTCATCGACCACATCAGTAATTTCACTGATCTGTTGGGTTTTATTGCTTAAGTCCAGAATGGAATTAGCCACGGCTTCAACTTTGTTGGTAATCGCATCCATCCCCAGAATAGATTCATGAATAGCTTGCTGTCCTCGCTCTGATTGTAGCGATGCCTTATTAGCAAGTTCAGTTAAAAAAGAAGCTTTTTTCAAAGTTTCTCCTGATGTTGTTTTTATATTATTTAAAGTATTCGAGGCAACATTAACCACCGAAACTTGCTCAGTTGCTCCTGTAGACTGAGCAATTAAAGCAGCATTAACTTCTGGAATACTAGAAGACATTTGTAAGGTTGCCTGATTAATTTCTAACGTAATTTCAGCAAGACTTTTAATCATTTGATTCAAGTTAAATGACAAGGCCGCCATTTCTTCATTACTATCTGTATTGACAATAACTTTTTGAGTTAAATCACCCTCGGCGACCGCATTCATCACATTACCTAACGATTCAGCTATAGAACGAATAGCGTTACGCTTGGTACTCTCCATGTTTATTTCATTGCGTTTAATGTCCTTTTCTAGCTTCACTTTTTCTTGTGCGTTTTCTTTAAACACCAGCATGGCTTTAATTATTTCACCAATTTCATCTTCTGTAGCGGGTGGAATATCTGTTTCTAAGTCACCTTCTGCCAAAAGGGTCATGGTGTTTGTGATTGCTTTAAGTGGTTTGGCTACGCGAGTATTTACAAACCAAAAAACGCTGACAGCAGCAATAATTAATAGCAAACTAACCAAAATACTGAAAAAAGCAAGTGTCTTTTTTGCCTCTTCTAATGAACTATGAACAATATTACTTTCCTCTTCAATTTCTACATTAATAATGCCTTGTAATTGTTCAATAGCATCAAGTGCAGGTTTATCATTTATTTTAATAATATTATCAATTTCTTGTGTTGTTTTACCTTGTAAAGTTAGATTCTTAACCGATTCCAGCATTTCTTTATAAGAAGTTAATGTTTGCCCGATAACGGCTAATGCCTTTTTTTCTTCTGGAACTGGAGAGGTTTCTTGATAGCGTTTAAGAATTTTTTCACACTCTAAAAGTTTATTTTTTGTGCGCTGATAAGTTTCTTTATTTTGACGAATAACATAGTTTTTAAAATTATGAATCATTCCGCCATAACCTATACTAGCGTCCAGCTTTTTAATTAAGCTTAATTTTTTAGATGCACCCGTTTCAAAAGAATTCCATGCTTCATCTATCGCTGCATTTTCTTGTTGTAATAAAAAAGCCGATAAAAGCGAGAAAAATACTACAAACATTAACAGAATGACGAGGCCTCTTCCGAGGGAAATAATTTTCATTTTGAACATGAGTATACCTTATTCAATTTATGTATCGGAATCGCGATCTTTTAGTCGCGGAAAGCGTTAATAACTCGCTTTAACTTAATTTAAAAAACATCTTCTCATGCAGGTGTTCCGCGACTAAAAGATCGCGGTTCCAAGTAGTCAATAATTGCTTTGCTGCGAGAAATCTAAATTTTAACGGAGTCGCGACTTTTAGTCGCGCACGAGGTAAGTGTTCAGTCCCCCTCTTAAAAAAAGAGGGGTCAGGGGAGATTTTATTAAATAAATCCCCCTCATATCCCCCTTTTCCAAAGGGGGAGGTGAATACTTACCGCACGAGATCTAAAATATCTTCCAAACCTATAAAGTTGGACAGATTAAAATAAGCTCATTTTAAAATTTTATACTTGAAAATTCGTGCGCGACTAAAAGTCGCGGCTCCGCCTGAGTAGATACGATTAAATCGTACTATCAAGTACTAGTGTTAAGGCTAATAATATATGTTCTAAATTAATCACTTGAACATTATTATTATGGATACCGCTAATATATTCTGGCTTAACACCATCATTTACTTGGAAAGGTGGAGCTAAATCAGCACTGTGATAACGAACTTCGCCAATAATCATACTCGTCAAAATACCTACTTGCAGATTCGCAGCATTAACAACAATGATTCTTGAGTCTTTATTGTCAGATATTTTTCCTAGGCCAAAAAAAGCATTCAAATCTAAAACCGCAATCATTTCACTACGTCGATTTATAACGCCTGCAATAAAATCAGGAGTGCAGGGAACATTTGCCATACGCTGTGTTTTTAGCACTTCTTCAATATCAATAACAGGAATGCCATAGTTCTCATTATTATCGAAACATATTTGCAAATAAGCACTGTCCTGCTTGTTTTTTTTATGTAATGGTTTAGCTATTTTTTGGGTGCGTAAATCAAGTATCTTTTGTTCTTTAGGGGAAAATAAAGTAGATGCCATAAAATATTCTCTAATTGAAATCAAAGTTCATGAATGTACTCAGACCTTCGAGGTTTTCAAAACCTCGGAGGTCTAGTTAATGGTCAGGATTTCATATTCCAAAATATCAATAAATTTAGCATAAGTTATTTCAGGCTCATTTTCTAAACTCTTTTCAGAATCATATTTTTTAGCCATCTCCAAAGCCGATTCAAAATGCTTTAAAGCTTTCTCTTTATCATTGGTTCTAACTAATAATTGAGCTAAATGAAAATGACACTCAGGGAAATACCAGTTTAAAAATAAGGCTTTCCGAAAAAATTGCAGAGCAATGCTTAAATTATTGTTATCAAGTTGTAACATCGCATGAAAATAGAACGGATAAGCACTTAAGCTTTCTTGTTTTACAGCTTCTGTACTTGCCTGCAAAGCCTCAATTATTTTCCCTAAATGAGCAAGCACCTGTGCCTTATATTGCCAAAAATCAACTTGCTTGGGATATATTGATAACGCTTCATTTGCAAGCTTTAATACTAATTGGCAATTGCCTTTTTTCTGCGCAGCTTTTATTTCACTAATAAATGTATTTATTGTTTTATTAATGCTTTCTAATTTTTGCGGCCTACTTACTTTTATATTTTTCGGCAAAGGAATTAATGTTTCAATTTTTGCGCTAGTTTTTAAACTTAAGTTATTTTTTTCGGGTATTAAAGATTGAAAATAACTGAGCATTTTATGACGTTTAAGCGACAAACCACCCGCTAATTTATGGGCGAGGGTAATATCAGCAGGGGCAAGTAATAGGCACCCATTAGTATTTAATAAACGTCCAAAATTAAGCATTATTTTCTTAATTATAGCTTCATTAAAATAAATAAAAACATTATTGCAAATAATCAAGTCTAAAGAAATTGCCTTATTGTAAAACAGCGGCAATGTAGGGCTATTTAAATTAAAACAAGAAAAATTAACGCGCTTTAAAATGAAGGGCTTAAGCCTATATTGATTATTTAATTCATCAAAATAATGCTCTTTAATCGCATCAGGTACATTTCTTAACGCTCTTGCCTCATAATGCCCTTTGGAAGCCTGTTCTAAAGCAAATTTATTAATATCAGTCCCGAATAACTTGATAGACCAGTGTTCTATATTCGGAATATGCTGATCTAACAAGATAGCTAGGGAATAGATTTCCTCACCTGTTGAACACCCCGTACTCCAAATACAAAGCGATTTATTGAATGTATTTTTTTTATACTCCAACTGCTTTACTAGCCAAGACTGAGTTAAAAAATCAATTTGTTCTGGGTAACGAAAAAAATAGGTTTCCCCAACCGTGATAGCGGAAATCAGAAAATCACTTTCTTCTGGATTATTTTCTGTTTGTAATGCGGCTAAATAGGCTGTAGCACTAGGGTAAGAGAATTTTTTACAGGCGATTAAAACCTGTTCTCGAAAAGTTGATAACTGATGGTTTTGTAGATGAATCCCTGTTTTTTGATAAATAAATTCTAAAAACTCTTTTTCAGAAAAAAAATCCATAATCCTTTTAATTAATTGGTATTAAACTCTTGAAAGTGACAATCAAACAGTTTTTCTATTTTTAAAACCATAATAGAATGCCCTTCCGTAATAAGTGTGCCAGAAAAAACAGGACTATTATGTTGAAACTCATCCGCTAACTGAATGTTATCGGTATCCACCTTAATAATGCCATCAACGTTTTCAACAATAAACCCCAGTAGCCGTTCATTATAAGAGCAAATGATTAAAGGCGTGTTAAGTGAATAATTAATAGGCTCATCTAAGCCTATATATTTAGCTAAATCTATGACCATTACGGATTGTCCATATAGATTACAAAGCCCTTGTATATATTCGGGAGCCTTAGGAATTGGCTGTAAGCTAATAAACGGTAATGTTCTAATGACAAAGTGAGCATTAATACAGCAAGAAAGGTTAGGTAAGCTGAACTTTAACATTGGAGCGATATTTTGTTGAATCAAATCAACATTTTTTAATGGATTACTCATGAACAAAAGCCTTTCTGTAAGCGTTTTTAAAAATAAGTATCAAAGCGAAACTCAGTAGTTAAGTAGGTGGGCAAAAGTACCCTACCCTTTTATTAGAGGACGCGAGGAAACCGTTGAAACGGTTATTTTCATTAGTTCACATAGCCCACGGTTTAAACCGTGGGCTATGTGAACAGCAAGAATTCAACCGTTTTAACGGTTTATAGAAATGTT
>WTBX01000330.1 GCA_013138855.1 Methylococcaceae bacterium | reverse complement strand
TAAGTACGGTCATAACCAATGGTTTTTAAGACTCTAACCATTTGGTTATTAAGATGCTGTTCATGCAACGAGAATTTATCATCGCCATGTTCTGAAAAAAGATCCGCTATGCTGAAAGTCATTGTTACCTCGTGTGGGAATGGTATTAAAATATTTAGACTTCGCTATCTCTACTCTTAAATAAACGAAGCTAATTGATTATTTTAGAATAGTTTCTAATGCTTGTTGTAAATCATCAAGGTGAATTTGCACAGTGTTCCAAACCATCTCAATATTAACGCCCAAATATTCATCTGCCAATACATTACGCATTCCAGCAATTTCTCGCCATGCGATATTGGGTTGGTTTTTTAGCAGGGTTTCAATACCAAAATCTTTGATTGCTTGCCCAATGATTTCTAGGTTACGAATAACCGCATCTTGTGTATAAGATTGAATCAGCTCAATGCTTTCTAGGGCGGCAGCGATAAAAATAGAGAGGTCTTTCATCGTGCAATGGCTTCTTGCAGAATATGTTCGCGTAAGTATTTATTAAGAGCCTGTTCGCTAACTACATCGACTTTACGCTCTAGTTTTTCTGAAAGCTGTTGAATTAATCCAACGTGGTCTATTAAGGTGGCATTAGGTAAAAAGTCTACTAATAAGTCAATATCACTGTTTTCGTTGTCTTCACCGCGTACAACCGAGCCAAATACGCGCACGTTTACCGCGTGATAGTGTTTAGCAATTGCTAAAATAGTATTTTTTTGCTGTTGTAGTTTAGTTAAACTCGTCATAGCTAATTCTTGATTGTCAGATTACTTTTATTTGTTGATAGCTGCCATTATTGAATTTTCTTCGTTATCCAAATCTATGTGCATCAAATCAAGTTTGGTTTAATGTTTTAATACACTTCATCATGTGTCCCTATATCGACTAACACAATGATTTCATTTTCAATGATAAAGGTACAAACAATTCGATATTCATAAGTCAAACTACACGCATGAAATTCGTTTAATTCCCCTTTTAATTTATGTGTTTTTAATGTTGGGTCAAAAGGGTTATTTTTTAATTTAGTTAAAACGTTGACATATTTATCTAACAAATTAGGATGTTTTTTAAAAAACTTGCGTTCTTTACGTTGATAGCTTTCATCTTTAATTAATTTCATTTCTTAAATTTTTAATATGCTCATCTATATTTTCTATTTCACTAAACCCTGAAAAGTCTTTTTGTTTTATCTTTTCTAAAGTTTTTAAGCACATTTTTGTATCTATTTTTAAATCTTCTTCGGCTTGCTTTTCTTTTCTACTATCAAGTCCTAATCTAAAATAATGAATTAAGTCATAGATTTCTATGAGTTTATTTTCAGGAATGAATTGTAATTCATTAATAATGTCATCTTTTATCATAATCAGCAGCTATTTTATTGATGTTACAGAGTAATTATTCTTCAAGCAGAGTTTGAGAGTACCAATTTAACACGGGACACAAGGACTGGCATCTACCTTAGAGAACGACGTTCTCTAAGGTAGATGCCAGTCCTGAGCTTTAAACTCCTAATTTTTTAAGCTACTTTTTTGCCGCTAAATGCTGGCAAGATAATAAGGGTGCAGATTAAGGTGAAAAATATTCCTAAAGCGAGCAATAATCCCATGCTGGCGGTGCCAACGTGAGGCGTAAACGCTAGGCTGGAAAAACTACACATAGTGGTTAAGGAGCTAAAAAATACCCCGCGTGCGGTGCTGGATTGTAAGAGGTTTTCACCATTATTTAGCCCTGCATGAAGTCGGTGCATAATATGCACACCACTATCGACTCCCATGCCCATTAATAAAGGCAAGGCGATAATATTGGCAAAATTAAAGGGGTTATTTAATAACACATTGCTTGCGCCTGTCAGTAATGCCGCGAGTATCAGCGGACAAACGACTAATAAAGTATTTTTAATATTTCTTAAAATGAGTAGCAGCAGGACAACAATGGCGATTAATGCACCCGCAAAGGCTTCGATAAATGCATTCACTACCGCGATGCCCGATGCTTGGTCGGCAACTGATAAACCTGTGACGGTGTTATCTATGCTTTGCACTTCTTCGACAAAGTGTTTTTGATTTTCGGGAATGTTTTGGTCAAATTCTGGGGTAATTAAAATGCGATATAAACCATTAGGGCTTTTCCAGTGTTGGGTGACGGTTTCGGGTAAGTCTTTTAATTCGTAAGGGTACGCAGTTAAACTCATGCGCAAGCGTTCCATCGTATAAGGCAATAAGCCTAAGATGTTGTCCTCTAACATAGGATAATCAACTTTAGCATGGTTATCGGCAATGCGGACAAAGGCATGAATTTGAGCCGCTAATTTTTCCAAGTTGATTTTAGCGGGGTGTTGTGGTTGTTTCTTTAAAACTTCTGTAATTTCGCGTTGAAATTCCAATAATGCAGAACGTGTGTCAGGTTTTATCGCTTGTGGTTTAAATTGGCTGAGTTGATTGCCTAAAATTAAATCTAAATCTTCAATGATAAAGAGTTTTTCTTCTTGATTGGTGGCGACTAAATCACTGAGGGTAATCGCTTCATGAACGGTTTTTAAATTCGATAATTTTTCAGCACGGCTTTGAGCTTCGCTTAAATCATTGCTGAGTGTTGAAAGCGTAAACGGTGAATCATTTTTAGAGCGTAATAATTCTTTCACCGTGACAACGGATTCGCTGCTAGGGTCGCGTAAATTAATCGGGTTAGAATCAAAAGTTAATTGGGTTAATACTAACGGTGATAACACCGCTAAAGCAATGGCGACAATCCGAATCGGTTTGGCAAATTGAAACGGAAAATTGGCAATTGCTAACGGGGTGCTTGCACTCGGTAATGGCTTGACCTCTTTAATCACAAAAACGGTTAATAAAGCAGGTATCAGCGTCAATGAAATCGCTAAACCGATAAACATCCCCATCCCTGAAATAATACCTAGTTCCGATACCCCTGAATAATCAGTCGGAATAAAGGCTAAAAACCCCATTGAAGTGGTGACGGCGCATAAAAAGATAGAAAAACCAACCGTGTGAATACTTTCAGTAATCGCGACTTTATTTTCTAAACCATTGGCGCGGCATTCGCGGTAATGCAAACAAATATGGATGGCGTAATCAACCCCTAAGCCTATATATAACACTGCAAAGGCGATGGAGATTAAGTTTAAATGTCCAATGGCAAGAGTGGCAAAACCTGCGGTTAAAATTAAACCTGCGATTAAGGCGATTAAGGTCGCAAATAAAAGTTTAATCGAGCGTAAGCCAAACCATAAAGAGGTGATAACTAACACAAATGACACGATGCCTGCAATTGCCGCGCCTTCGGTGACACTTTCTAATTCTTCATGCTCTAATGCGACTTCGCCTGTCATGCGAATATTGAGGCTAGAATTTTGCGCCAGCATTTGACGAACGGTTTTTCTCGCAACGGTTAAAGCGTGTTCAGCGGGTAAAATTTCATCATAGTTTAATTTGGGTTTTACCATGACGATGGTGCGTTTAGTATCGGTATTTAAACGCTTAGCCGCTAATAAATCTTGCCATGAAAGGTGATAGTTATTGCCTTTCAACTGCTCTTCAAAAGATTGATTAATCGCCTTTAACAAGGGATTTAAATCCATAGGCAAATCATTATCTTCTTGCTTTAAGGCTTGAGTGATAATGCTAAATAGCCCTTGTAGATGATAATTTTGAGCTAAATGTCCGATAAAAGGCTGGGCTTCGGTGAGTTTTTGCGCTAATTCTGCTAACTCGTCTTCGTCTAAATATAAAAGAGCTTGTTGCTTAAAAAAATCATTTTCAGTCGGGATATAAACTGATTCAAAAAATTCAGGCTGTAATTGTAATTGTTGGGCAAGGCTATTCGCCGCTAAAGAAGTCTCTTCAGGGGTTCGCGCTTCGACAACCATAATAATCGCATTAGCATCTTGCGGAAATTCTGCCTCTACTCGCTTGCGATTTTTTTGAAAGGGTAAGTCTTGCGACAGCATTTCAGCAGTATTGGTATTAACACCTAGATTATTCATGGTGTAATGCAGGCTTGCTCCACAAATAAGGAAGGTAAATAGGATTAATAGCCACGGATAGCGCAGGATTTTAACTCCCCACCAACATAGGAAAGTATCAAACATAGATGAAGATGGGTTGCTCATGCGGTTTTGTCTAAATCAAAATTGACTATTGTATCAAGATGATTTGCGACTGCCTTTAATTTGTTTTGGGCAGCATTAAAATGGATGCCTAAACGAATTAATGCGGGGATTTGTTGGGGATGGGTTAATAAGTAGCTTAAAAGTTTGCTTAGAATGACTTCGCCTTCTGCATTCATCGCATGGCTGACGGCTTGCGGTAAGCTCATTTCGACAGGATCGGCAATGGTACGAATGACTAAGCACGGTAGATTATATTGTTGACAGACTTGAGTAATTGCCGCGCTTTCCATATCGACTGCATTGGCTTGGCTTTGTTGATGTAATGATTTTTTGTCATCACTGTTTGCAATGATGTTGACACTATCAATGATACTGCCTGAATGGCTTTCGGGGAACAGCTTTGCAGTGTGTTGTTGCCAGTTTTGATTGAGAGCGAGCGATGCTTTCTCGGTAGTTAATAAACTTTCTGGCAGCATTAAATCACCTGCTTTTAAGTTAGCCGCTAATGCGCCTGCACAGCCCCAACTTATTAGCCGAGTCGCGCCTTTGGAAATCAATAATTCAGTCGCTTTAGCGGCATTTGTTGCGCCTGCGCCTGAATAAGCGACGATGATAGTTTCGCTTATAAAATCATAATGTCCTTTGGAGATTTTTTTTTTGCTTAAGGTGCGTAGTTCTTCGGGTAAAGCAACGATAATGCCTGTAATCACTTTTAGCTACCAGTTTATGACGGATAAAGTTAGACCTCCGAGGTTTTAAAAGCCTCGGAGGTCTTGTTTTAAGCTAGCCGCTTTATTTTTTATTTAGCTCATTACGATAACGCGCTAATGCCCATAGCGGAAAAAATTTATCGTAACCGTGATATTTCAAATAAAACACTTTAGGAAAACCCGGTGCGGTAAAGCAAGGATCATCCCAAACACCATCTGCTTGTTGTTTTTTCAACAAGAAAGTAATGCCCGCTTTAACTTCTGGCGATTTAGCATCTCCTGCCGCCATCAGCCCTAATAATGCCCATGCGGTTTGAAACGAAGTACTCATATGAAAACGACCATCAAACTCGCCTTCGACTTCATAACTTTTATTATCTTCACCCCAGCCACCGTCTTCACGTTGCACACTTTTTAACCAAGAAACGGCTTTAGTGTACATAGGGTCATCTTTAGGCAAATCAGTTTGTTCTAAACCTAATAACACTGACCAAGTGCCGTAAACATAATTAGTTCCCCAGCGGCCAAACCAAGAACCATTGTCTTCTTGTTCGCTGCGAACATAGTCTAAAGAACGCTTTAAAGCAGGTAAGTACTCATCATGGTTTTGAGCTACTCGTGCCATAAGCATTGCGCAACGCGCACTGACATCAGCAGTGGGAGGGTCTAATAATGCACCATGATCGGCAAAGGGAATTTCATTCAAATAATAATAGGTATTATCGACATCAAATGCGCCATAACCGCCATTTTCAGACTGCATTCCTACAACCCAATTGGTTGCACGATGTATAGGTTCGTTATATTTTTCAATATCCAATTCTGCCATTGCAAACGCAACCAGAGCAGTATCATCGACATCTGGATAATAGGCGTTTTCAAATTGAAATGCCCAGCCGCCGCCTTTAACATCAGGTCTGGCAATACGCCAGTCACCAGGTTCATCAGAAAGTTGTTTTCCTTTTAACCATTCGTAGGCGTGAGTTAAACTTTCTTTATTACCTTCTTTATCCGCTTCTTGCAAAGCTAAAGCGGCTAATCCTGTATCCCAAACAGGCGATAAACAGGGCTGACAATAAGCATAATCTTCTTTAATGACCAATAGTTTATCAATAGCTTTACGTCCTGTTGCCACGATAGGATCATCTTTAGGCATCCCTAATAATAATAACGCTTCATATGCCGCAACCATCGCTGGGAAAATCCCCCCTAAACCATCTTCGCCATTCATGCGTTCGATAATCCATTGTTTCGCTCTTTCAATGGCGATATCGTGCATTTTTTTAGGAATAAGTGGGCGTGTCGCTAAACCTAATTTATCCAGTGCTAGAAAACATTTATTTAAAAAAGTACGATCAGGAAAATAATGTTTTTCTTTATCGGGATGAACCACAAATAATTCTAAAACACCGACCTTATTAGGATTTTTAGCTTTCGCTTTTAAGGTGCATAAAATAAATAGCGGAACCATCACCGTGCGCGACCAATAAGAAACCTTATCTAAATGGAACGGAAACCATTTAGGAAGCAGCATGATTTCAACGGGAATATAGGGAACCCCTCGCCACGGCAATTGCTCAAAAATAGCCAAAGCAATACGCGTAAACACGTTAGCTTTTGCCGCTCCGCCTTGACCTAAAATATACTGACGCAGCCTTTTCATATGCGGTGCGTCAATATCATCGCCAGCCATTTTTAAAGCGTAATAACTTTTAATGCTACAACTTAAATCGTTGACACCGCCTGTGTACAGTGAATAACCACCATTTTCTGTTTGACGACTACGAAGGTAGACTGCAATTTTTTCCTGTAAGACTTCGTCTATCTCGCCCAAATAATGCATCATCATGATGTACTCAGCAGGGACAGAACAATCGGCTTCCAGCTCAAAGACCCAAAAACCGTCTTTATCTTGCAGACTTAATAATTTCTCTTGCGCTTTTTGAATGGCTTTATCAAGATTAAGAGATTTAGAGGTGATTGCAGTTGAAGAGTGTGGTAATTCACTAGTATTCATCTGCGAGGCTGTTTCGGTAAACATGATGAATCCTTATGGTTTAGGTTTTGGAAAGAGGGGACTGATATTGCCAATTTGGAGCTTTAAGCTCTTTACTAAAGTGGTTAAACACCATTGACAATAAGCTGTTGCTACGCACCGTTACTTTTGTCACTAAAATCGTTGCTTTAACGCTACGTCTAGTGATTTTCACTTGGCTAGAATCATTAAAGTTTAAGTTTTGTTTGATTTTCTTTAAAGTTAAAACGGCCATGCCTAATGCCCATAAACAGAAGTTGCGAATCCCGACTTCATGAGTAGGAAGCAACTGTGTGTAACGTAAGGCATTCGCCAAATGCTGTTCAGCGATGCTGATTAGATGTTCTAGCCCTTCACGAAACTTTTCATCATCGGTTTCAGGCGTTAGCGTTGCTAAGTCGAAACCCGTTTCAGTAAAAATATCTTGAGGCAACCAACAAACGCCCCGTTTAGCATCATCCCAAATATCTTTTAAAATATTGGTCATTTGCAAACCTTGACCGAAAGAGACGGAAAGCTTTAATAGCTCTTCACGGTGCTGAGCAATTTCTGGCGAGTAATGGCAAAAAAGTTTTGCCAGCATTTCGCCGACACAGCCCGCCACGTAATAACAATAATTATCCATATCGCCCATTGTCTTTACACCTGCGTGTAAATCTAAGGCTTGAAACACTGGCATTCCCTTTGCCATTACTTCAACACATTCTGCGAGTGCGTCAATTTGAGGCTGTTCAAAACTTTGAGTAATCTCAATCACTCGTGCAGTCAAATGAACCAGCGTATGCTCTGCGGGCAAGGTTTGATCTGATAATAAAGGGGCGAGTTCAGTCGCAAAGGTCTGAGCATTCTCGCCACTCTTAACGACGGTAATAAAGCTAGAGCAAAAATATTCTTTTTGTTCAGCGGACAGTGAGACTTCATCCTCTATAGTATCGACAATTCTACAAAGCAAATATGCATTCGCGACTGCGGGATAAAGCTGAGGCGGCAGTTGCGGAATAGTTAGCGCGAAGGTTCTGGAAACGCCTTCTAGTAAAATAGCCTGAAATTCATCATCACTTAAATTAAGCAAGGATTCAGGATTATTAATGGATATTGGAGTACCTGTCATAGTCTACGCTTTAGCTGTGCAAAAAGGCTTTTATAATATAACGGAACGCTGAAATTTCAAATAGCTACTGTCGTGTAAAGTAATCATAGACTGTTTGTTGGTATTTTGCAAAGCATTGTTGTTTTATTGCGAAATTATGACAAAGCACTCTTTTTTTATAAAAAAAACAGTGCTTTTATAAAAAAGTGCTTGGAACTATAAGGCTTTCAGCCAATCTAAGAAAAACATTGGCGAAATCAAAACTGTTAACGTTGTTGAGAAAAAGGGATACCAAAGAAAGATTTTTGTTGCTTATAAGCATCTTTGAATTATTAAAAATGATATTTTCAGGGTAAACCCCCCCTTAATACTGGAGTCTAATCTAAAAAGATAGTATTCTAGTAGGATATATAAGCCATTGTATTGCAAGATAGCCTTGTTTTTTATAATGTTTTAGGGCTTATTAAGTTATGTGCGTTGCTTTAATCGTATGAATCGCAAGTCTGTTGTTATTTTGCAACAGGTCGATTTTACGATAATTTAGGTGATTAGCCGTTTTTTATAGTTTTTGGAGGATTGATCTGTGAGTGTTCCTTTACGTCAACAGTTAAGTGTAGGCCGTTATTTAATTACACAAAAATTAAAGGGCGTTAAGCGTTACCCTTTAGTTTTAATGTTGGAGCCGTTGTTTCGTTGTAATTTAGCCTGTGCAGGTTGCGGTAAAATTGATTATCCTGATGAGATTTTAAATAAACGCTTGTCAGTTGACGAATGTTTAGCAGCGGTAGATGAATGCGATGCACCTATGGTGTCTATTCCTGGTGGCGAGCCTTTAATTCACAAAGAAATGCCACAAATTGTCGAAGGAATTGTTGCTAGAAAGAAATTTGTTTATTTATGTACCAATGCGTTATTGTTAAAAAAGCGTATTAACGACTATACTCCCTCACCTTACTTAACTTTCTCTATTCATTTAGATGGCAATCGTGAACGTCATGATGCCTCAGTTTGTCAGGAAGGTGTGTTTGATATTGCGGAAGAAGCGATTAAATTAGCATTAAGCAAAGGCTTTAGAGTTAACGTCAACTGCACTTTATTCCAAGGCGAAAATGCGGAAGAAGTTTCCGAATTTTTAGATTATGTTATGACCTTAGGGGTTGAAGGCATTACCATCGCACCGGGTTTTAGTTATGAACATGCCCCTAAACAAGATTTGTTTATTAAAGGTCGTGACGTTAAAGATTTATTTAGAGGAATCTTTAGAATCGGCAAAAATCGTAACTGGCGATTAAATCACTCATCTTTATACCTAGACTTTCTTGCAGGCAATCAAGATTACAACTGCACACCTTGGGGTAATCCGACGCGCAATGTCTTTGGCTGGCAAAAACCTTGTTATTTATTAGCAGACGAAGGTAATGCAGAAAGCTTTCAAGAGTTACTAGATACCACACCGTGGGAAAAATACGGCAGTGTAAACAACCCTAAATGTGCAAACTGTATGGCACATTGTGGTTATGAGGCTACAGCGGTAGAAGATACTTTATCTCACCCAATTAAAGCCTTGTTAAGCTCTATCTTTGGTCCAAAAACAGAAGGGGCAATGGTTGAAGTAAAAACCGCAGAAGAGCCGAGTGAAATGCCAAAAACTTCCACGCTATCTGATATTCCCGTTAGATCTGAACTATAAACTTAACCCAAAAAATCAATCATAGAAAAATAAAATGAGTCTCTATCTTGCTTTCTTAGCTGCTTTTATTTGGCTAATAAGTTTTTTATTGCCGTGGCAACCATGGCGAACAAGAGAAGAGTTATCGGCTGAGCCTCATCATAGCCAAGCTGATTTAAGTGATGTTACGGTGATTATTCCTGCGCGAGATGAAGCGCAGGTCATCGGTACAACATTGGCTGCTTTGGAAAACCAAGGATGGGGGCTTACCGTTATTGTAGTTAATGATGAATCTAGCGATGATACTGCAAAGATTGTTCAACAATCTACACTATCAGGACTCAGCTTAATTAACTCTGAAAAACTACCCGAAGGCTGGACAGGAAAATTATGGGCGCAACATCAGGGCATTGAAAAGGTAAATACTCCTTTAACCTTGTTATTAGATGCCGATATAAAACTTTCTGAGGGCATGATAGGCACACTAAAGCACAAACTACAAACCGAGCAGTTACATTTTGTCTCCTTAATGGCAAAACTACGTTTCAGCTCTTTTTGGGAGAAGCTATTAATGCCTGCCTTCATTTATTTTTTTAAAATGATTTATCCCTTTGCCTTAGCAAATCACCCTAAAAGTAAAGTCGCCGCCGCCGCAGGGGGTTGTATTTTGGTTGAAACAGCGGTGCTAAAGCAAATAGGGGCAATGGAAGTCTTGAAGGATGCGGTTATTGATGATTGCACCCTAGCTAAAACCGTTAAACAAGAAGGCTGTAAAACATGGATTGGGCTAACACATGGGGTTTCAAGTCAACGCCCCTGTGTTGAGCTGTCTGAAATTTGGAATATGGTGGCACGCACTGCCTATACCCAGCTTCGTTATTCAGTAACCTTATTATTACTGTGTACCTTCTTAATGCTACTCATGTATTGTTTACCCGTGTTAGGCATCTTCTATTTTCAAGGGACTGCATGGATATTAAGTTTGTCTTCATTAGCAATGATGATTATCATGTACCGTCCCACATTAAGGTTTTACTCACTTAATTCTGCATGGAGTTTTGCAATGCCCGTCATTGCAGGGCTTTATTTGTTGATGACATGGTCGTCGGCAATCCGCTATTGGAAAGGCGTGCGCTCAGAATGGAAAGGGCGAATTTACAAAACAGATTAGACATTATGCACTTGAGGTTTTTTTGATGTTAACTGAATTTAAAAACAAGTTTTTTTTTGCCATAATTGCCTTTTTTTTAAGCGTTAATTTTGCAAATGTTCAAGCAGAATCACAAACAGCAAAACAAGTCGTTGAAACATTTCAGGCTGAATTACTTGCGGTTATGCAGCAAGGTAAAGAACTTGGCTTTCAAGGACGTTACAAAAAATTAGACACAGCGATTGCTAAAAGTCATGATTTAACTAAAATAGCACGCATCGTTATTGGTAGAGAGTGGGCAAAACTCAACGAAGCACAACAGCAAGAATTAGTCGATGTCTTTACCCGACTAAGTATTGCCGCTTATGCTTATAACTTTAAAGAATTTTCAGGCGAATCATTTAAATTTGAAGCAGAAGAGGAAACGACTCGCGGAGGCGTTATCGTGCATACTTATTTGCTGATACCCGATGATAAAGATGTTAAATTCGACTATATGCTGAAGAAAAAAGGAGAAAGTTGGCGCATTATTAATATAATCGCAAACGGAGTCAGTGACTTAGCCTTAAAGCGTTCGGAATACACCAGCATTTTAAAAGCTGACGGTTTTGATGCTCTCATTACAAAAATCAGCGAAAAAATTGATAATTACGCAAAACAATAGCTTTTAGGTTTATAGAGATGGTTTATCACACACAAAATAAAAAGAGCCTGCTTCAGGTTTTATCGATGTCCCTTTGTCTCAGCGTATTGCTGTTGACAGGCTGTGCCAGTACAACAGGGAGTATCGTTAGTAAAGACGACCCTTATGAAGAAGTAAATCGCAGCATCTTTGAATTTAACAGAGACTTAGATGACCATATCACAGGCCCTGTTTCCACTGCTTATGACTTTATTACCCCAGACTTTGTACAAGCGGGCATTGGAAACTTTTTCAATAACCTGAAAGATATCAATGTTGTCTTAAATGACTTAATGCAAGGTAAGTTATTACAAGCGGGCGAGGATACAGGACGTTTTTTATTAAACACCACCGTCGGTTTGGCGGGTATTTTTGATGTTGCGACGGAAGTAGGTCTGGAAAAACATGATGAAGACTTTGCCCAAACCCTTGCTGTATGGGGTGTCCCTAAAGGGCCTTATTTAGTACTCCCCATTTTGGGTTCCTCAACAACTCGTGGTATTCCTGGTTATATTTTTGATACCGCTACAAACCCTGCAACTTATATCCCTGTCCCTATTCGTGCTTTAGAGATGCTAAACCTTCGTGCGCAATCAGAAGGTGCATTAAATGTTATTGAGGAAGGCGCGTTAGATCCTTATTTATTTACCAGAGAGTCTTTTTTACAATCCCGTCAACATAAAATTACTGATGGAGAATCAGAGTTAGAAGATGACTTAGATATTGATGCGTTACTTGATGATGAAAGTACAGATGTAAATCAAGAGAATCAATTAAACCTAGGTAATAGCGGTGAATTTAAACAAGCTTCTGACACCTTAAACTCAACAGAAAGTTCGCTTGAGAAGACGAGTCAAAGTTTTGATGAATTATCAGACCGAATAGATGAATTAGAATATAAAGAATTCAAGAACAAGAGACGGTAAAGTTTATACCAGAACTAACAATCACTTAAACCTCCGAAGTTTTGAAAACCTCAGAGGTTTTTTAGTTTTATGAACTCTTAAAACTGAGTTATTTTTTCAGACTCTTCGGGCGAATAATATGATAAACATGCGATAAATCATAAGCCTTATAACGTGCGGGAGTTTTTTTATTTTGTCCTGCATAACTTAGCATTAATGCTGTTTTTTTCTTATAAGAGAGCCAGCTCACAAAAATCGCACTATGTTCGCCATCATGATAAGAATGATTAATGTAATATAGAAAGTCACCTGCTTTAATTAAATTCTGTTTCGCATAAGGGCCTTTTCTCTTCTTGCCCTTAAAAACAATCAAACGCTTTTTCTTCTTGTTTGGATACCCTGCATCGTTATAAACCGCGTTTGCAAAATCCCAACAACTCCCCCTAACGACTTTTTTATCTATTAAGGTCATTTTACGACCCGTAGCTAAAATTTTTCGACCTTCTTTACTCGCTTTTTTTTCTGCGACTAGTAACTTTTGAGATAAGCTACTAATTTTTGCGCGACTGTGTTTGGTTTTAGACTTAATGGGGGCTTGTTGACATGCCGTTATTAAAAATAACAAAAATAATAATAAAACTGGTTTCATAATACTACCTTAGCTCTTTAATATGAACTTCACCTAATAGAGTATATGCAATATATTTTATTTTGCTAATTTCATGATTTAAATAATAAAATTAAAGACTTAAACCGTATGCTATCAACTTAAGACTGGACAGACCTCCGAGGTTTTAAAAACCTCGGAGGTCTAATTTTCAATGTTTTCACGGAATAAATCGTAAGTGTTCAGTCCCCCTCTTAAAAAAAGAGGGGTTAGGGGGGATTTTATTAAATAAATCCCCCTCAATCCCCCTTTTCCAAAGGGGGAGGTGAATACTTACAATAAATCAGATAGATTTAGCATTTCCTCTTAAGTCGGTAGCCTTAATAAACATCACGCTGATAACGTTTAGCATCCACTAGCGCGTTAATATAATCTTCTGCTTCTTGCTGAGATTTCCCCCCCTCTTTAGCCACGCTCTCTATCAAAGCATTATGCACATCGGTTGCCATGCGTGAAGCATCGCCACAAATATAAAAATACGCACCTGCTTCTAACCATTCATAAATTTCTTTAGAGGCTTCTAAGATTCGTGTTTGCACATAAATTTTTTGCTCCTGATCTCTGGAAAATGCCAAACTTAATTTAGTTAACAGCCCATCTTCATGCTGTTTAGTTAATTTATCAGCATAAAGAAAATCACAAGCTTCGTGTTGATCGCCAAAGAACAACCAGTTTTTACCTTTTGCATCTATGGCTTGACGTTCTTGCAAAAATGAGCAAAATGGCGCAAGTCCTGTTCCAGGCCCTACCATTATGACGGGAACCTCTGGATTTTCGGGTAAACGGAAATTTTTATTCGGCTGTACATAAACCGCTAGTTTTTGCTCGGCAGTCATGCGTCCTGATAAATAAGTAGAACAGACCCCCTCACGGTCGCGGTCAAAACTGTTATAACGCACTGCACCAATTAATAAATGCACTTGATTAGGATAAGCCTTGATGCTGGAGGCAATTGAATAGAGTCGTGCGGGAATCTTACGCAATACGCCAATAAAATCTTGCGCACTAATCCCGACTGCGGGGTAATCTTCGACTAAATCTAAAATCTGTCTACCCCAGATATAATCACTAAATTCTTGTTTATGCGCATCATCTAACAAGGTTTTTAATTTATCGCTGCCGATTAAGTCAGCATATTTTTCCATATTGATGCGACTTAAAGCGGTCACATCCATTTTTTCGATAAAAGCATCACGCAGTTTTAAAGTTTCCTTGCCGATGGTAACCATTTGCGCCCAATCCATCGCTAATATAGCGATGAATTCATCGACATAATCAGCATTATTTAAAGGATAAATCCCTAAAGCATCACCTGCTTCATAGCTTAATTTAGAATCACCTAAATCAATTTCAACATGCCGTGTTTCTTTAGCGGAGTCTTCACCATTAAGGTTGTAATTGTCTAGTACCGTTGCGTAATAAGGGTTAGTTTTAGAATAATCACTTTTAGCTGTTGATTTTTTCGCCGTTGACTCTACGCTTGATACCGCGCCCGCTAGAACTTGATAACTTTCTAATAATGACTCAATCCATGCTTCCGCAGGTTCTTCAAAATCAATATCGGCATCGACTCTATCAAGCAAACGGGCAGCACCTGCTTTTTCTAAAAAGTCATCAAAATCTTTACCTGTTTTACAGAAAAACTCATAACTACTATCACCTAAAGCAAACACCGCATATTTCAGCTTATCTAATGAAGCGGCTTCACCTTTTTCTAAATAACCATGTAATTTTTCGGCGGCAATCGGTGGTTCACCTTCACCGTGTGTGCTGACGATAATAAAGAGGATTTCTTCATTAGCAATACTAGACGGTTCAAAGTCACTCATATCCAAGACTCTGGAATTAAAACCTTTCCCCTGTGCTTGTTCATGGAAGTTTTCTGCCAGACCTTCACCATTACCTGTTTGTGAACCATAAAGAATAGTCATTAATGGTAAAGCAACGCCAGCAACGGCAACACCAGAGGAAATAGGCTGACCACTTAAGGCCGCAAAGTAACCACTTAACCATGCTGCTTGCATAGGATTTATCGCGCTTTCTAATAAGGCATTTAATGATGCCGTTTGATGAGGTGCTAACAAGCTCCCTGCTTGTCCTGCAAAACCACTGCCATCGGCAAGCGGCATTACCGTCGAGCTGATAACATTACCATCATCATCAACAGGCCCTTCAACGTCTATAGCTAAATGTTTAGATAAGGGCATTCCTGAACCTGCGGTATCTTCGTCCATAAATAAACTAGAGGTAGGGCCATACGCCATAAAAATCAGCCCTGCGGTCGCATCTTCGCCTTTACGATCTTTGCAAACTACAACCGCCTCCATACCATTTTCAGATTTTAGCTTAACCTTATCGCCTTTTTTTACACCTAGCTCTGCCATATCCTCACGATGCAGCTCAATCGTTGAGGTTTCGGCTTGATAATCCTTTTTTAATTTTCCAGCATTTAAAGAAGTCCCTTGTCTACTAGTGCGAACAGGGATGAGGGTCATGTTTTTTATCATTATTATTCTCCAAAACCGCATTTATCTAAACATCAAAACCCTAAGCATAAAAAAAGCACGCTGATAACACAACAAAATTAATAAATAGTTTTTGCTTTGTAGCAGACACTTTTTCAAAACCAGCCATAAAGCTGATGGATTTTACAATAGCTCGGTTATAATTACTTCGTTTAATATAACTACCGATAAAATAATATGAACCCAAATTGGCTGGACTTTTTAAGTACTCAACAGGCTGTTTTTTTAGATGATGGCACGATTCAATTTGCAGAAATGCCAAGCAATTTACATTCTGCCATTTACCCGCTCTCTCAACTAGGGATGTTAAAGGTAACAGGTCATGATGCCGCACAGTTTTTACAAGGACAGCTTACCTGTAATGTTAATGAATTAAAGAGTGATAACAGTTTTTTTGCTGCTTTCTGCAATGCTAAAGGACGCACAATTACCACCTTATTAATTTTTAAACAGGATGATGACTTCTTTTTAATTCTGCCTTCGGTGTTGTTAGAAAAAGTACATAAAAAATTAAAAATGTATATTTTGCGTTCGGCAGTGCAGTTAAGCGATGTTTCGCATGATTTTTGTTTTAGCGGATTATGTTGTTCACAAGCACAAGCAAATAAGAGCGAATTTCCTGTTGATGATTTTTCTCGCCAAGGTGAAATTATTAAACTCCCCAATTCGCGTTATTTAATTGTTGCTAAAATTGAAAGCACGATAAAGCATTGGAATTTATGGCTTGAAGAAGAAATTGAGGCGCACAACTCACACTATTGGAATTATCTGGATATTAGCTCAGGCCTAGCGTGGTTAGATAATGACAGTAGTGAGGAATATATTCCACAAATGCTAAATATAGATAAATTGGGCGGTATCAGCTTTGATAAAGGTTGTTATACAGGGCAGGAAGTCGTCGCGCGTACGCATTATTTAGGTAAAGCAAAGCGAGCGTTATTTGTAGCAGAATGTGCGGCTGATATTTCATTAAAGGGTGGCAGTATTCTTAATGAAAACGGTGAAACGGTTGGTAAAATAATTAATAACGATAAATTGCATGATAAACAAAGACTACTCATCGTTATGCAAACCACCGCTACTGAAGCAACCACTTTAAAACTGGATAACCCGAATCAGGATGCAATTCAGTTAATATAAAATTCACCATGTCAGACACCTAAATCCAACTATTTAAATAATCATAGATGAAACAAAATATTATATATGCACTCGATTTTGACGGTGTAATCTGTGACAGCGCGGTAGAAACAGCCATAACAGGCTGGAAAGCGGCTTCAAAATTATGGGATGACATCAACACCGCTCTCCCCTCACAAGCATTAATCGAACAATTCCGCCTAGTCCGCCCTCTGCTCGAAACAGGTTACGAATCCATTTTAATCATACGTTTATTACATAATGGCGAAACCGTCGAAGCCTTGTTAGCTGATTATGCCAACAAAATACAACAAACCCTAGATAACTTAAATCAAGAGGTTAGTTTTTTAAAAAAACTTTTTGGAGAAACTAGGGATAACTGGATTAATCAGAATTTAGATGAATGGATAAGGATGAATCCATTATTTCCATCAATTGCTGAAAAATTACAGGCACTGAATCAAGAATCTACTTGGTATATCATCACGACTAAGCAGGAGCGTTTCGTCACCCAAATATTAACAGCGGCTCAAATTGAATTAGCCGAAGAAAAAATTTTTGGATTAGATAGAAATATGAGCAAGGAAGCGGTTTTGACTGAGCTATTAGCCAAACACCCACAACAAGATTTTTATTTTGTCGAAGACCGTCTGCCAACGCTGTTTAACGTCTTAGCGAATGATAAGTTGAAAAGTATTAAGTTATTTTTTGCTCGCTGGGGCTACAACACCAAGCAAGATAAGCAGCAAGCCAGCGAACAACCGCATTTTGAATTAATTGATATTGCCGATTTTTTAAGATGAAAAAGCTAATTTTCTTCATATTGTCATTACCGTTAACCGTCATGGCAGAGCGGCAAGGCGAGCCGCATGACTTTTCCAAAAAATTAGTTGTCGCCGCTTTAGAACGTACCACCCACGAAGTTCGCTATGATGGCAGTTATTTACGCTTAGATTATCCTAATGGTGATGTCCCTGATAATATCGGAGTTTGTACTGATGTTGTCGTGAGGGTTTATCGAAAATTAGGGATAGATTTACAAAAAGATGTACATGAAGATATGCGCGGTCATTTCTCAGTTTATCCGAAAAAATGGGGTTTAAAACGCACCGATAAAAATATCGACCACAGACGCGTGCCAAATTTACAAACACTGTTTAAGCGTAAAGGTTTAGCCTTAAAAGTCACTGATAACGCAGCCGATTATGTGGCAGGCGATTTAGTGACATGGACAGTGCCGCCCAATTTACCTCATATCGGCATTGTCACTGATAAGCGTTCTGCTGATGGTCAACGCCCATTAATTGTTCATAACATCGGTGCAGGCACTACGCTAGAAGATATGCTGTTTAGTTACCCTATCACGGGGCATTATCGTTATTACGGTAACTGGTCACACTAATATTTTGCGACCTGTACGATTAAAGCTATCAATAACATAAGATTAAGCCGTTCGTGCTGGGCTTATCAAAGTATGAACGGCTTAACCGTATTGCTCTGAAACTAAAAGTACAAAAAATTAATTATCATACTTTTAATGGCTACCAACTTAACATGGGACACAAGGACTCGAAGTTTTATGTATGAATTTTAAAGCGAGCTTATTTTAATTTGTCTAGATTTATAGATTTTGAAGATGCTTTTAGGTTTCGTGCGCGACTAAAAGTCGCGTCTCCAAGTAAGCTGTAATTATTTTGTTGGGAGAAAGCTAAATTTTAATCGTGTCAATTATTTACTGGAATAAATAAACAACGGTTATGAAAATCACCAAGGCACTCATCCCAAAAAAAGAAATCAACCGTCCACGACGACTTAAGGTACTTGGATTAGGCTGCCAACCTGGTGTAACAATCATGTAGTAAAAACAAGCAATAAAGATGGGCGCGGCAATGAGGCTTAAGAGTTTGAAAGGAATTTCTGACAATATGGGTAAAAAAATCGCGAGAATCATTGCCGTTAACATCAAAATAAGCGGCACTTCCAACAAGTAACCCGCTTGTTTTTGTTTGATTGCCAATAGCCTCATCTTTTTAGACCTGAGTATGGTTTTAAATACGTAATGGAGGCGCGACTTTTAGTCGCGCACGAGACCTAAAAACATCTCCAAGATTTATAAATTAAACTTCGTGCGCGACTAAAAGTCGCGTTTCCTTTGAGGAATAAGATTATTCAACATTGATACCATCAACTTTCTGAAAGCCTCTTGGTAATACCGCACCGCGTTTTGCTCGATTTGCAGTATAGCGTTCTATATCAACGGCTTTTAAAGTCAGATGACGTTTACCTGATAAAATTTTCAAACTCTGACCTTCCGATAATACCGCCATGAGTTTTAGCTCATCTTCTTTAGACGCTAAATCTTTCGGTGGAATTTGAATGATTTTATTACCTTTGCCTTTTGATAACGCAGGTAATTCGGCAACTGGAAAAATAAGTAATCGCCCTTGCGCCGTTATCACCGCTAATAAAGCATTTTCATCAGGAATTGCTAAAGGACTTAAAACTTGAGATTCCTTGGGTAAAGTAATCCCCGCTTTCCCTGCTTTATTCTTAGTTTGCAAGTCTTTGAGTTGCACCCTAAAACCATAACCCGCATTACTAGCGAGTAAATAGCAATCATCAGGATTACCGCTTAATAAATTAGTGAATAATACCCCCGCAGCGGGCTTTAAACGTCCAGTCAACGGTTCACCTTGACTACGCGCCGAAGGTAAATCGTGAGTCGAAGAGGTATAAACGCGCCCTGTTGAATCTAAAATATAAACTGGTTGAGTGCTACGTCCTTTCACGCCATCTAAATAACTATCGCCTGAGCGATAATTCAAGGCTTCAACATCAATATCATGCCCTTTGGCGGCACGAATCCAGCCTTTTTCGGACAGAATAATCGTTAATGGTTCGTTAGAAATTAAGGCGGTGGTATCTAAAGCTTGTGCCGATTCACGTTCGATTAACGGTGAACGACGTAAATCACCGTATTTTTGGGCATCGCTCATTAATTCTTTTTTAATTAAACGATTTAATAAACGCGACGAGGCTAACGTTTTTTCTAAACTAGCACGTTCTTTTTCTAACTCCGCTTGTTCAGCCGTGATTTTAATTTCTTCAAGTTTAGCAAGTTGACGTAATTTAAGTTCTAACACAGATTCTGCTTGTTTATCACTCAAATCAAAATACGCCATTAATACAGGCTTAGGTTTATCTTCTTCGCGGATAATCGCAATCACTTCATCTATATTTAAAAAGGCGACTAACATCCCTTCTAAAATATGCAGGCGTGTGAGAATTTTATCTAAACGATGCTGTAGTCGTTTGCGGACGGTGATAGTACGAAATTCTAACCATTCGACTAAAATTTCACGCAGGTTTTTAACTTGGGGTTTACCATCTAGCCCTATCATGTTCATATTGACACGATAGTTTTTTTCTAAATCGGTGGTCACAAATAAATGTGACATTACCGCTGCTGCATCGGTACGGCGTGAGCGGGGAATGATGACTAAGCGCGTTGGATTTTCGTGGTCTGATTCATCACGCAAATCTTCAATCATCGGCAATTTTTTAGCCTGCATTTGGGCAGCAATTTGCTCGATTAATTTTGAGCCAGAAACTTGATGGGGCAGGGCAGTGATAATGATATTGTTCTCTTCCTGCTCATATTTAGCCCGCATTTTTATCGAGCCAGAACCTGTACGATAAAGTTTGGCTATATCTTCGGCAGGGGTAATAATTTCCGCTTCGGTTGGATAATCAGGGGCTTTAACGTGCTTTAATAAAGCCTCTAATGAGGTTTCAGGTTCATCTAATAATTCGATACAAGCATTCGCCACTTCGCGTAAATTATGGGGTGGTATATCGGTTGCCATACCGACTGCAATGCCCATCGTGCCGTTTAATAAAATATTTGGCAGACGAGCGGGCAGTAATTTCGGCTCTTTTAAGGTACCATCAAAATTATCTGCCCATTCGACCGTGCCTTG
>WTBX01000440.1 GCA_013138855.1 Methylococcaceae bacterium | reverse complement strand
TTGATGGTTATTTAGCTATTTTAGGGGTGATGTTAGTATTGAGTGTTATGCTTGCGCCGTTTGCGATTGTGGCAGCGTTGAAAATTAGTGTTAGAGGGTAGAATATGCCACAAAATATAGAGCAAGCTGATTTTGATGAGATATTAAGAAAACCTACTTCAAATAAAATCCAAGCAAAAAAATTTCTAGCTAAATATCCATTAAATTATGCGGTTGAAGGCGTTGTATTACCTGAAAAATTCGAGCTAAAAATAAATAAAAATAAAAATGCGATTCGATTGATAGACAGAACTGATTTTGAGTGTCCGCGCATTGCTTATGCGGTTGATATAGAAGTAACCAATGAAAAAATACACCATAAAAGTTGTACCCAAGTGATTGTTTGGGCGAGTCCTAGAAATGAAGAATTATTAGTCGGTTTTCCAAGAAAGGTTTTCAATCATCTTTTGCAAGAATATGTAATTATGATAACGGATAAACAGCAAACACCTGATGGAAAACGCTTTTGGGAAAGGCGAATTATTCAGGCTTTAGAGGATAATAAGTTTGTATATTTTTGTGATAAATCTCAAGAAGGACTAGATTTGCCAATGATTAAAAATGAAGATGATTTTTTTGAAATTTTTGAGCCGATGGGTTGGGGGTAATGATGAATTACATCAACATAAGTTGTTTGTGATTAGCTTAACTGAGTTATAAAAATGCGTATTGAAGAGTTACATCTTAAAAACTTTCGTTGTTTTGAAGAATTAGATATAAATTTTCCAGAATCTAATTTAGCAGTTTTTATTGGGTTAAATGGATCGGGGAAAACGGCGATATTGGATGCAATCACATTATTTTTATCAGAATGGAGAGTTTTTTATTTCAAAAGATATTTAAAGACTCATATTTACAATAAAGAAATAACTCCTTCTATTTTAAATAGTGACATATGTAATGGAAGCCAAGAAACAATGAATAGTATTTTAGCCAGTCATTGTAATAAAAAAATATCATGGAAAATTGATAAAAATTTTAAATCAGATTTAAAAATAGAGTTTAATGAAAGCTGTAACAAAGAATGCGAAAAAACTGCTTTTTTTATTTCTTACAAAACTAATCGTAAAAATGACTGCAATATAAATTCATATTGTAATAATAATTTTTCTGATTTTGAACGTTGGTTTGAAAAAGAAGAAAATATAGAAAATAGACTAAAACTTAAGAAAAAAGATTTTAACGCTACTAATGTTAAATTAGATGTTGTTAGAAAAGCAATTATTTTATTTTTTTCTAATATTTATGGGTTATCATTTTTTAATTTAAGGGTAGAACAAACCATAGTAGATAATAATGATATAAAAAATGAGCATCATGATAGTTCGTTAGTAATTACCTGCAATGAAAAGGAACTTAAATTATTTCAATTATCCGAAGGGCAAAAAGTATTATTAAATATGGTTGCTAATATTGTGTTCAACTTAACTAGGATAAACCATGAAAATGATAACGGAGAATATGTCAATAATATTTTACAAAGTGATGGTATTGTTTTAATTGATGAAATAGAGTTACATTTACACCCACAATGGCAAAGAGAAGTTTTACCCGCCTTACAAAAAACCTTCCCTAATATTCAATTCATCGTTACTACACATTCTCCACAAGTATTAAGTAAAGTAGATAAAGACGATATATTTATCTTAAAAGATAACAAAATATATCAACCTTCTAGTAATCCTATTGGACGAGATTCTAGTGATATTCTTGAAGAAATTATGGGAATCTCGGCACGCCCTCAAGATATTGAAGAATTATCAAAAGATTACTTTTCTTTCATTAATCAAAATTTATTTAATGATGCCGAGAAGGTTCGTCTAAAACTCTTAGAAAAACTAGACCCTAAAGACCCTATTTTCATTAGAGCAGATGCAATAATAACTCGTAAGAAATTATTAAAAAGATGAAGTATATTATCAAATCATCTTCGCCTTCTGAATTTGAAGCATGGAAAAATGAATATCAACTAACAGAAACAGAGCTGTCACAAAATTATTCTTTAGAGGGTGAAAAGGATAACATTTGGGGTAAATTTTCAGGTGAAATAAAAACGAAAGTAAAAGAATCGTTATTAAGTGAGCAAGGTTTTATTTGTTGCTATTGTCAACAGCGCGTGGAATTGAGCAAACAAACCATTATTGAACATTTCATTGCAAGAGATATTGAACCGACAATGATGTTTAATTATGACAATATTTTGGTTTGTTGTGATGGAGGAGATGAACGAAGGACAGAAGAAAAAAAAGAAAAACGACCTAAATCGAAACGAACTCCCCTATATTGTGACCGTAAAAAAGCCAATAAAAAACTTCTTGTTAATCCATTAGATGAACTGTGTGAATCACATTTTTCCTACTCTTTTAATTTTGACCCAAAAAAGCCAAAAGTAGAGATAACACACTTATCTCCAGAAGGTGAAGAGAGTATTCAACAACTAAATTTAAACATTCCACATCTTGATATATTACGCGGTGCAGAAATAGCAGGATTTATTTTTGATGAGCATGGTGACGTTTTACCTGATGAGGATATTCAAGAGTTATTTTCAGTAATTAAACAAAAGCAGAATAATAAATTTCAGCCCTTTTGTATTGTGTTGGAATCTGTTTTGAAAAAATTATAGAGATACACTTACATAGAATGAAAAAGGATTTTT
>WTBX01000354.1 GCA_013138855.1 Methylococcaceae bacterium | reverse complement strand
AAGAACATCTGAAACTATTGACGAGATAGGCCTTTCGTCAACTTGTCTTGCTACAATTGAAGATGCTTCATTTGCTGGTTTTTTGATTAGATTTAGGCCAAAAAGTAATATGATAGATGCTGATTTTTCTAAGTATTACTTTAGGAATTCATTATTGAGAGCATTTTTTATTAAAGAAATGAATTTAGTAACTAGGGCATCTTTAAGTCAAGATTTACTTAAAAAATTACCTGTGACATTACCTCCATTAGAAGAACAAAAACAAATAGCAGAATTTCTTAATCACAAAACATCTATTTTTTTAAAGCTGATAAAAAATGCAGAGTTAGCAATCGAGCTAATGAAAGAACGCCGCACCGCTCTAATCTCCGCCGCCGTCACAGGAAAAATAGACCTAAGAAACTGGCAAGCCTAAAAACACCACCCACACAAAAGCCATGAAATTCGCCAACCCAACCAACGACATCGCCTTCAAAAAAATATTTGGCGACTCCCACAAAAAAGAAATCCTCATCTCCCTACTAAACGCCATCCTCGGCTTCAAAAACAACAAAACCATCAAAGATGTCACCATCGTCAACCCCTACCAAGTCCCCAAAATAGAAGAACTCAAAGAAACCATCCTAGACATAAAAGCCACCAACCAAGACAACGAACACTTCATCGTTGAAATGCAAAAAAAAGACCTAGGAAACTTCGCCAAAAGAAGCCTCTACTACACCTCAAAAGCCTACGTCCAACAACTAGAAAAAGGCAGCGACTACTCCAAACTCAAAAAAGTCTACTTCATCGGCATCCTAAACTTCGACATGTTTAGCAGTGAAAACTACATCAGTCGCCACCTAATCCTAAACAAAGAAACCCTAACAGCCGACCTAGACGACTTTGAATTCACCTTCCTAGAACTCAACAAATTCAACAAAAAACTAAACCAACTAGACAGCCTATTAGACAAATGGGTCTACTTTTTAAAAAACACCCAAGACCTAACCCTAATCCCCACAGAATTTAAAAACATCAAAGCATTCGATGAAGCCTTCAAAATAGCAACCCAACACACATGGAATAAAAAAGAACTCGACGTTTATGACTACATTGCCCTAAAAGAATACGATGAAATAAACGCCATAAAAACCGCAGAAGAAAAAGCCATAAAAAAAGGGATCGAGCAAGGAAGAGCAAAAGAAAAAATTAAGGTCGCAGAAGGCTTATTATTAGCAGGGGTTGATATGCAAATAATTATTAACTCGACGGGTCTAACAGAAAAAGAAGTTGAACAACTCTCCATTAATTTAAAAAAGACTAAGCTAAATCCACCCCCAACTCTCACGCGATAAATTACCCTTAAGGAATGCGCTTCATGGTGAAAATATATTTTAAGTTTCGGGTGTTATTTAATTTTCATTCCTAAGTACCTAGAGAGATTGCTTCCAACCAACCCTAGCCGTCTGGAAGATGGCTCTCCAAAATACGCACTACAAACCCACATCCTATGGACAACAACGTACTAGAAAACAACAACCACACCTTAATATTCCTACTTAGTTCCATAGGACTCATCACTCTGCCTCATGCATGGCATATTCCCTTACCCATCTTCGCCTTTTTCACCCTGCTACTGTCATGGCGATTCCTTGGTATTTGGAAACCCAACTGGCTACCTCATAAAGTCATCGTACTACTATTGCTACTTGCCAGCATCCCGCTACTACTCAGTCAATACCGAGGATTTTTAGGACGCGATGCAGGCACTAGCCTCTTCGTACTCGCCCTCTCACTCAAACTACTCGAAATAAAAAAGGCACGAGACCTCTACTTAATCGTATACCTCGCCTTTATCGTCGCCAGTTCACAGTTCTTATTTGAGCAAAGCATCTTAATGGCAGCTTACATTCTCTTCGTCAGCTGCGTATTATTTAGCACCCTCATCATCATCAACAGCCAACAACCACAGACGCTAGTCGCCGTTAAAAAATCAGCCATCATTATTGCCCAAGCACTCCCTATTACCATTGCCTTGTTTCTACTTTTCCCTAGAGTAGAAGCCCCTCGCTGGACAATGTTTAAAGACAGCAATACCAAAGCCTTAACAGGACTAAGCGATAGTTTAGAACCCGGTTCAATTAGTGACTTAGCCATGTCAGGAAAAATCGCCTTTAGAGTTAAATTTAAAGATGATGCTCTGCCCCCTTCAAATCAACGCTATTGGCGTGGGCCTGTTTATACTTATACCGATGGTAAACGCTGGACAGCTTCACAACGCTATTCCTATAAAAACTATATGGCTACCCCCACATTCAGCGGTAAACCGTATGAATATACGTTGATGCTGGAACCCCAAACAAAAAATTGGGTTTTCGCCTTAGATATGCCCGCAGACTTTTCCAATACACTGTCCAAAAACCAAGTTCACCAATTAACGACACACAAAAACCCTAGCACACGTAACGAATATAACATTACCTCCTACCCTGAATACAACACAGGCTATATCACTAAAGGCGAATTTCGTCAAAACACTCAATTACCTAGCGCACCCTCTGAAAAAATCACCACCTTAATTAATCAATTAAAAGACACTGACACCCCGCCTGAAACTTATATTAATAATCTATTAAAACACTTTAGAACCGAAAATTTTCACTACACCTTAAAACCGCCCTTAATGGAAGAAAAGCCGATTGAAAGCTTTTTATTTGAAACCCGCTATGGTTTTTGTAGCCATTATGCAACGGCATTTGTGTATTTAATGCGGGCGGCTAACATTCCTGCCCGCGTTGTAGCTGGTTATCAAGGCGGTGAATTTAATAAAGTCGGTAAATTTTTAGAAGTACGCCAAGCCAATGCCCACGCATGGGCAGAAGTCTGGTTAGAAGATAAAGGCTGGGTGCGTTTTGATCCAACGTCTGCTGTCGCCCCCGAACGTATAGAACAAGGGGTTGATATAGAAGAACAAATCTCACAAGGGACTGTCAATTTCACCCCCTTATTTGAAAACCAAGACTTTAGCTGGTTAAAAGAAACGCGGCAATTATGGCAAAGTTTAGATTACAGTTGGCAACGCTGGGTTATTCATTACGACACCTCCAATCAATCGCAGTTTTTAGCAAAACTAGGAATCGCAAACTTAAAAGCCATGCTGTATTGGATGGTGGGAATTATTGCCGTGATAATGCTATTTCTAGCAGGGTATTTATTTAAAAATAATCAAAAATCGTTAGATAAATCGCTCTTAGCTTATCAGCAGTTTTGTCGAAAATTAGCTAAGGTCGGTTTAGCAAGACGAGAGAGCGAAGGCGCAAATGATTTTGCGATAAGAGCAGGAGCGCGTTTTCCTGAACACCAATTGACGATTAATGTTGTGACGCGCTTATATAATCGTTTACGTTATGAAAAGAACCCAGAGGCTGAGCTGTTGCAACAATTACAAAAAGCGGAAAGAGGCTTTAAAATTTCAATAAAATCTTAGTGGCTTTTATCGTAACGGCTCAGAGTGTACGGAACCGCGACTTTTAGTCGCGCACGAGACCTAAAAACATCGTCAAAACCTATAAATTAAACAGATTAAAATAAGCTCGCTTTAAAGTTCATGTATGAAGCTTCGTGCGCGACTAAAAGTCGCGGC
>WTBX01000308.1 GCA_013138855.1 Methylococcaceae bacterium | reverse complement strand
TCTAATTCTTCCAAGGTTGCAATAACAGGAAGTCTACCGACAAATTCTGGAATCAAACCGTATTTAACTAAATCTTCGGCTTCAACTTCGGCAAATAACTCACCAATGTTTTTGGATTCATCTTTAGTTTTAACTTCTGCGCCAAAACCAATGCCGCCTTTTTCAGAACGGTTCGCAATAACCTTATCTAAACCTGAAAACGCACCACCAACGATGAATAAAATATTCGCTGTATTGACGTGTAAAAATTCTTGCTGAGGATGTTTGCGCCCACCTTGCGGTGGAATTGATGCAACCGTACCTTCAATTAATTTCAGTAAGGCCTGTTGCACCCCTTCACCTGAAACATCACGGGTAATTGACATGTTTTCCGACTTTCTGGAAATCTTATCAATTTCATCAATATAAATAATCCCCGTTTCTGCTTTTGCGACATCATAATCACATTTTTGCAGAATTTTCTGGATAATATTTTCAACGTCTTCGCCCACATAACCTGCTTCGGTTAAGGTGGTGGCATCCGCAATAGTAAACGGCACGTCTAATAAACGCGCTAGCGTTTCTGCCAATAATGTTTTACCCGAACCCGTAGGACCTATTAGTAAAATATTACTTTTAGTTAGTTCAACACCCTCTTTTTTAGACTGACTGCGTAAACGCTTATAATGATTATAAACCGCAACAGAGAGATTCTTTTTCGCCTTGTCTTGACCAATAACATATTGATCTAGTTCAGCTTTAATTTCTTTAGGCTTAGGCAATGCTTCTTGGGAAGAACCTGTTTCTTCTTCATCATCGACTTCATCTCTAATGATGTCGTTACAAAGTTCCACACATTCGTCACACACATAAACTGACGGACCTGCAATAAGTTTTTTGACTTCATGCTGGCTTTTGCCGCAAAAAGAACAATAAAGCAGTTTGTCGTCATTACTCATAAACACGTCTCCGCATACATTAAGGTATTGTTTCGATAGCCTACCATATTAAATAGCCTATCGAAATATAAAGCTGGTAAAACGTAAAAAGCCCGATGCTTAAAACTATCAGGCTTTAGTTACTATTTTTAAGATTCAGTATTAACACGAGTCGATAATACTTTGTCAATTAAACCGTATTCTACAGCGGCTTCACCACTTAAAAAGTTATCTCTGTCAGTATCTTTAGCAATAGTATCCATGTCTTGACCAGTGTGATGTGCTAAAACTTTATTTAATTTTTCACGAATTAATAAAATTTCTTTCGCATGAATCTCAATGTCAGAGGCTTGACCTTGAAAACCACCTAAAGGCTGATGAATCATCATTCTTGAATGTGGCAGGCAATAACGTTTTCCGTGAGCACCACCTGTTAATAATAATGCACCCATACTAGCCGCTTGACCAATACATAGCGTGCTAACATCAGGCTTAATAAACTGCATGGTGTCATAAATCGACATGCCCGCAGTTACTGAACCACCAGGTGAATTAATATAGATATGAATATCTTTATCAGGATTTTCCGATTCTAAATATAAAAGCTGCGCCACCACTAGGTTAGCCATGTAATCTTCTACTTGACCGACTAGAAAAATAACGCGCTCTTTTAAAAGACGTGAATAAATATCAAAAGAACGTTCACCGCGAGCGGTTTGTTCTATCACAATTGGCACTAGGCCGCCTGCCGCTTGAGGAGTCACGATGTTACCTGTGCCAGTTGTTTGATACATGTTTTAGCCTCTTTGTTGTTGACGCTGATGATGTTTTGCAACAATGTCACTAAATTTCTGCGAATCATCAGTCATTTTGATTTGACCGCTAATCCACTCAACGGTTTGATCTTCCAATACCCTTTGCTTAACTTCATTCAAACGGGTTTCATCTTGATGATACCATTGCATGACTTCATCAGGTGAGTCATAGCTTTTAGCCAAATCTTCGATAGTTGAACGTACTTTATCGTTATTAACGGTAATATTATTTTTTTCAATAATTTCACCTAAAATAAGACCTAAACCGACACGACGTTTCGCTTGCTCTTCAAAAATGTCACGCGGAAGATTCATATCTTCGAGCTTCATATTTTGTTTTTTAGCACTTTCTGCGTAAGGCTTCATCATAGTTTCGACTTCTCTGTCGATTAACGCGCTAGGAATCGTAACATTAACACCGTCATAAACCGCATCAAGCACTGATTTTTTCAATTCTTCGCGTAAAGCGGTAGCTAGTTCGCTTTCCATATTCGTTCTAACGTCAGTATAAAAGTCTTCGATTTCGCCGCTTTCGATACCGTATTCTTCAATGAATTCAGCGTCAATTTCAGGTAACTGAGGTTCTTCTATGGCGATAACTTCGACTTCAAAGGTAGCTGCTTTGCCAGCAAGCTCAGCGTCTGCGGTGTATCCTTCAGGAAAATTGACTTCAAAGGTTTTGTTATTACCAACTTCAAGACCAATCAATTGATCTTCAAAGCCAGGAATCATTTGTAAGCCACCGATTTCGACTTTAAAATCTTCAATTTTTTTATCATCTGTAAAGCTTTTGCCTTCACAAACACCAGAAAAATTAATGGTCATTTGATCTTTATCTTGAGAAGCACGTTCTACCGCTAGCCACTCTTTTTTATGGCCTCTTAATTTTTCGACCATATCACTAAAGTCATCGTCATTTACTTCCGCAACAGGACGTTGAGCTTCAATGTCAGTAATACCCGCTAATGAAATTTCAGGGTAAACTTCAAATTCAGCCGTATAAGCTAGGCCTTCTTCCTGCTCAACAGGATGAATATGCGGCAGACCTGCTGGATTTAGATTTTGTTCTTGTAGTGCTTCATAATAGCTAGACTGAATTACATCACCTGCAATTTCGCCTCTAACTTTTTCACTATATCTTTTTTTGATTAAGCTTTGAGGGACTTTTCCGGGGCGAAAACCATCTATTTTAATCTCACGTGCTAACGACTTTAAACGTACATCAACCTTTTCTTTGATTACGTCTTCAGGGATGCTGACAGTCATTTTTCGGCTTAATTCCGATGTCTGCTCGACAGAAACTTGCATTAGTTTACCTCAAATTATGAAATAGAATTTTTAAGATACCGATAATCGGTGTGTAACAAGAAATTAACGTAGATTATCGCTAACTGTATAAGTAGGGGGTTAAAGTAGTGGTGCGAGCGGGGAGACTTGAACTCCCACATCATAAGATACTGGTACCTAAAACCAGCGCGTCTACCAATTCCGCCACGCTCGCATACTTTAAGAGCTGCGCATTATAAACGAGATTTTCAATTTGATGCAAGAAAGATTTAATTAAATTTGAAATTATTTTTCATAAATTATTCGTGATGGAAATAGTTGATTAGTGATTTCAAAGGGTTAGTAGGGTTTTCTAACAATGCTATTTTATTTTGAGCGGCTGTAGCTTCCGCTGACTCAGGATATTTAGTGATAACTTGTTGTAAAACACTAATACTATCTTTTTCTAGCAATTCGATGGCGTGTAGACGTAATGATTGATAATGTCCGTTTAAAGCAGCAAGCTCTCGTAAATAATGGTTTGCTTGATTTAATTGTTTTAACAAAACCTTTTCAGGGTCTGAGGTAAATAAATCACGCAGCAAGTCACCATGTCGCACCTGTAAATATTGTAGTTCTCTCGCCTCTATTTTAGATGGCTCAGTTGGGTCATCGCAGCAACTCATGGTTAGCTCCTTGTTTTATTTTGTAGTTATCTAAATGTCATTCTATAATCATAAACTTACTATTGAGCAAATTGCTCTATTTATAGATAGTAGTCTGATTTTTAGGATTGCTAATGATAATCACAACTCACCCATAAGAGCAAATCATGAGCAACGAACAGGATTTGGAAACACAAATAGAAAAACTGCTTGGCTCAATACAAAACTATTGCAGTACAGAAATGAGCGATGAAGTGCAGCATCTATTGGCTGATTTAATTAAGGCCATTAATTTAGCACGTAAAGCTAATGAATTAAATTTGATTGCTAGCATAGAGATTTCTTTTCAAGCAATTACTGCTGAAAAACCCAATTTAATTTTAGCAAAAGAAATTACAGAAAGCGTTATGACCGAGCTTAAAGGTGGAAAGACTAAATTATCTCCAGCGGTTCGAGTCGTGATGGGCTTAGGTTGTTTACTTTATATTGCTATTCCCCTTTTAGCTTATGTTTTACCTAAATGGATGAATAAAGAACATATTTTAGGCATCCCCACTGAACTATTTTTAATGGTTGCCATGTTTGGCGCGGTGGGTAGCATTGTTAGCATCATGGTCAGAATTCAAGATTTCATGTCTGTTGATGTCAAAGATCATTTCATACTTTATTTCACAGGTTTTTTCAAACCCATTATTGGTTTGTCTTTCGCATTATTTTTACTAGCATTAATTAAATCTGGCTGGGTTCCTTTGGATATAAAAACCGAGACTGAAAATTATTTTTTCATGGCGATTGCTTTTATCGCTGGGTTTAGTGAACGTTTTGCGCGTGATATTGTGAGCAATATTGAAACTAAAATAATTAAAGCTACAGAAAATGCAGGCTAATAGCAATCTTGGACATCTGAAAACATAATGAATCATTCAAAAGGGTTTTAGTCTCAACTAAACTTAGTTAAGCCTATGATAGCAGGTGATTTTATGGACTTTTTTGAACATTTAAATTTGCAAATAGCCAGTAACCCAGACATGCTAATGCAATTAGAAACAGCTCTCAGGTTCAAGTTTTGGGGCTTATTGCTGTTAGCAATATATTTTGTATCCTTGCCATTGAGGGAGCAGAAAAAACAAAAAAACAAGCTTGAAGAACACGCAATAAAACATAATGGTAAAGATGGAAAGTTTATCGCATGATGTGTAAAAAAATAAACTTAGGAATGCGAATTTAATAACTCCCAGAACTATATCGTCAACTTAATAAAATTTATAAACCATGGCTACTATTTTAAGGCGGGACAGTTGTACTCAGACCTCCGAGGTTTTCAAAACCTAGGAGGTCTAGCTTCTATTTTTTGTCCCAGCTTAAGTTGGTTGCCGATAATGCGGATAAGAAGTTATGGCATTTAGCTGTGCCTTATCGTTTGCCTGATGATGAGGCTCTGGAGGTTTTGTTATTTGGTAAAGCGGGGGTTTTGAAGGCGTTTGCTGATTTGGGTTTGTTGGAGAAGGTTGGCAGTAATCCTGATGTTTATGGTTTACACAGTAGCAGTAAGGCGGCGTTGGTATTGATTGCTGAGGATAGTAAGCATAAAACTCATTGTGTTGAGTTGCACCAGGCTTTGGCAGATTTTTTTGGTAAGAAGGATAAGGATGAAGCGTTTGTTTATCATCAATTTTGTGCAACAGGTGAGCAGCGTTTAGAAAAATATAATTTAACCCCTAAGGAATATTGGTATTTGTTGTTGAGTCGTTTTGATGTGGATGCTAAGAATTGGCGGTGTTGGAAGTTTGGCTTGCTGAAAATGCGCTAGAATAGATATATTGCATATTTCATGTAATGAATAGACACAGGAGAATTAAGATGCAAATTAGTATCAGTTTACCCGATGAGTTGGCATTGGAAGTTAAAAGTTTACCAAATTCGGATGATTTTATTACAGGCTTGTTACAAGCGGCTTTGCAATATCGTAAGCAGGATAAAAAGCAAGTCGTAGAGATACCAAGAAATAGTGATTCGTTTTGGCAGCCTCAGTCTTTAGAGTGCTATTTGAAAGATAAACCACCTCTAAAAAATGTTAGCGATTTAGTGGCTGACTTTTGGTTTGAGGATGAACCTATTGATGATTTTGTTAATTTTGTTTATCAGCAGCGTCAAGAAGATGCTAAGCAATCATTATGAATGCTATTTTACTTGATACTGATGTTGTTTCTTATTTATTTAAACGCGATAGTCGTGCTGAAAAATATAATGATATTTTAAAAAATAAGCAGTTATTTGTTTCATTTATGACGGTGGCTGAACTTTATCAATGGGCGGCAATTCATCATTGGGGGATTTCGCGTATTTCGCAATTAGAAAGTTATTTGCATGAACGTTATTCAATTTTGCCATTTGAT
>WTBX01000417.1 GCA_013138855.1 Methylococcaceae bacterium | reverse complement strand
CCAATGTTCAAGACTAGGTTGTTGCTGCTGCCACTTTAGCCATGCTTGATAATTTTCGGCCTGCTGCTTACCACAGCTCATTGAAATATTATCGCGCAATTGTACCCCTATTAATAATTGCCTAGACCATTCTGGATACTGTGTTTTCCAAGCCGTAATTGCCGCAGGATAATCACCTTCCGCTTGTGCTTGCAAACCCTGCCAAAAATCCTGTTCCGAATCAGCTAACTGACTAAGTATATGCTGATAACTTTGCCACCATTTCATTTGATAAGTCGCCCTTAATAACGCCTCTAAGGGTGGCTTTTCCACCATGCTCCAGCCTAATAACAAAGCAAAACGATATTGACCATTACTAGATAACGCCTTAATTAAAAAATAAAGATTATCTCGACTCGCATTTTTAACAACCATGCTTGAAGCTAAGGCTTGCATCGCAAAATAATCTTGCTTCGCCTCATAGATTAAACGCAACTTTTCACTGGCTAGTTTGGAAATCGACTCATCCGCATAAAAAAATAAATACCGCCATAGCGTTTCCGCTAAATAAGACTCGCCCAATAAATATAATATTTGCGCCTGCTCAAACTGAGCTTGATGTCGCTCTAAGCCATCCGTATGTTGAACTACTTTCCCCCAATACTCTAAAGACTCCTCCCAATGTTGACTAGCTTGTGTTTGTCTCGCCAAAGCATAAAAATTTGCCAAGCGTTGCGGCGTAGTTTTATGTTTATTTTCCAGTTCAGGTTTAGCAACGGCGGCTTTATATAATCGTGCTTGCGCCATAATCAACTGCTTCAAAGGTTGCCATTGATTTTTTAATTGCTGCTCTGCTTGTAAATTGGTATCAGCTTTCAAGCCCTTTAAATCTCGTTGAAACAAATTTAATAAATTAGCCGAATTAGTTTCTTGAAAACGCGCTAGATAACTTTGTTCTGAATAATTAAACTCTTTAGAACTACGATATTGCAAGGCGATATGCACAGGTTCACTAGCATCAGCCAACCAAATTTTAATACGCTTAATTTTTTTCGTTAACGCTAAATCAAAATGCCCAACTTTAATCAACTCACCCTCTTTAAAGTGCTGGCTAATTAAACGGTAAAAATCACGGCGTTTTTCTTCACTTTCACAGTTTTGCGGTTTAATACCTAAATGCTTCTGTAAGTTTGTAAACTGCTTACAGGATAAAATCTCTTTGGTTAAATGCTGATAATCTTTAACCGACACTTCAAAAAAAGTCTGTAAAAAAGCATCCGCTGTTATATTTTCCTCATCACAACGCAAAGCAACAGGAAAGGATTTTTGCTGGTCAAATTGCACAAATACTTGTGAGTTTGCGCCACAATAGCGTTTATCAACAATTAAACGTAACTCAGGTTTTGCTGCTGAATCAGGCAAATAATATTCATTAGCATTCTGCTCACCTTTTTTTGATAACGGTATAAAAATGGATTTTCCGATACGATTTAACACCGCTTGCAAATGTTGTTGCGCTAATACAGGTTGTGCTTGTGGGCGGCTAAAAGACTCCAGCGTTTTAGGCGCGAAATAAGCCGTATATTGTGATTGCAGGCTGGCTTTATGATTCGGTAATAAATCCCGATAAAAACTTCTAAAACCGCGTAATTGTTCTGCTTCTCGTAAAATAGGCTGATAATCTTGTCGCTTTAAAGCCGCTTGCTTTAAATGCTGAATGCCAACCATTTCTGCATCCTTATGACTATTATCGTGAACCAGTTTTTTACTCGTCGCAGCCTTTATCACTTGCGGTTGATTCGTTAATAAATCTTGCTTGCGTACCTCTTGAACGGTTTTACGCGGTTCATTCAACTCAGGCACTAAATAATCATGTTCTGTTTGCGATAGCACCTGCATATAAAGCATCCGATCCGCACTAAACTTCAACGTATGCTCACCCGCAGGAATTTCAATATAAAGCTCTTCTTGTCGCCCTAAAACAGTCCGCTTAAAATTAATCGTTGTTTCATAACTACTTTCAACACTGGTGGCATTATCGAAAAAGACTTCCCCTTTGCCATCTAATTGGTAACGAATACGATAATCTTGAATTAACTCTCCAGCTTGCGCTTCATATTGCAAACGATGTCTTAAGGCAATGCGTATTGCTTTGCCTTTAAAATGAATTTTTTGTGTTTGATTGGCAGGAACTCGCCAATAAAGTTCTTGGGCTTCATACACTTTCTTGGCGAATAAAACCCAGTTTTTAGAGAAAGGGATAAGATTGCGATAAGGCGCGATTTCACCTAAAGTTACGGTACGGGAAACATATAACCCTAAAACTAAAGGTTTAGTCGAATTAACCGATTTTAAATGAATTAATGAGGGTTTTGATATTTGAGGCGAGAAAATTAAAGATTGTCCATCAGTTGATTCATATAATTTTTGTTCAACCGCCAAACCAGAACCATCAGAAATACTTAACTGCACATCTTCGGGTTTGATTATTTTATAGGATGAATATAAGCGGACACTTTGATAAGCGGGGAGACGAAAACTGACTTCTTCATTTTTTTTTAGGGTGACAAGGTGCATTTCCTGTTTGGCATCATAAACAGGTTTAACCCCGTTTACCCACATTGGAAAAGTGCTGATATTATCCCAACGCAAAGCCTGTTGATAGCTCTCTAATAAAC
>WTBX01000340.1 GCA_013138855.1 Methylococcaceae bacterium | reverse complement strand
TTGCTGTTGTATTGTTTGTGACATGTTACGCTCCTTTAGTTGCCTTAACTTTACACCAGCCCATGCCTACGGTTTCATTACCGCCCACTTGTAAATAAGGACTATCTGCAAATAACGTCTCGGTAATGCTGTTTAAAACGGTCTGTGCTTTGCTCTCTTTTACGGGCTGACTATCATCATATTTTGCCTCACTATCCCTAACATTATTTGCCGCCAATGCCATATAAAAAACTGTTTCAGGCGGTAAGGTTTCTTCATACCATAACGCACCTGCTTTAACGACCTTCTTAGTATTGTCGATAGCGATATGTGCCGCAACTGGAGTCGCGTAACGGCTTAAATAAGTAAACATACTATTATCAACAATCGCCAATTGAGAATTTAACAACTCTTCACTAATGCCTGAAACCTTGCTTAAAACTGCAACCAAATTAGCAGAAGTATCAGCTTCCGTTTTCAAGCGGTACTCTTCCAAAAATAAATCATTACCATCGCAATTAGGTAATAAAGCTTTACCGCTATTTTCAGTTAGCGATGGCACACTATAATCATCTAAACCTACAGATAAACGTGAAGCATCGCGTTGTAAGCGTTCTAATAATGCAGGACAGGTCACCCACTTAAAATAACCTGTTAAAGAACGGACAGGTAACAACAATAACCGCGCATCACCAACCATAATTGCGCCTGCATGTTTTGAAGCCTCATCACTATTTGAATCAGGGCCAAACACATAACGCACACTATCATTTTTACTGCCCCATAAGTCTTCCGCCTTCGCGCGTAATGCCCCTTTTACTGATGAGCCAAATACACAGGGAAAATCACTGTGTGCTTCGCGCTGTATTGGTAAATCAATCCCATCCACCGAACTTCCTGCCCCTGCATGAATACTGGTTTCTGCCCATAAGCCTAATAATGCACTAACTGTTGCCATTTTTCGCCCCTTTATGATTGTCGTTCCACTGCCCAATTAAAATTTGTCCACGTCCTAAGTCTTTTTCGTTACCGAGACATTGACCTAGAACTTCAATGATTTTTTTTGCGGTTATTGCTTTATCAGTTACTTGACAAAACCATGCGCTACCTGCGGGAATATAACTTTTTACTGCGCGTGGCTGATGCTTTTGCATATCCCAACCGCCTTCTCGATGCACTTTACCAATGACAGCGGAAACAATATCTAGCTCGACTCCTTCAAATATGCCACGCCAAACATTGTCTCCTGATGCGTTAGTTTCTTGACTAAAACACTCTGGAAACATTTGCCCATCAAAATCTGCGGCGGTTATAAAATGAATAATAAATTTTTGTAATGGTTTTTCCTCGTCATCAATACTCGGTAAAGGTGGATAATCTGATTTGACGGTTAACGCTGCCATTCTCCCTTCACCGCCTAAACGCAGTATTTTATTTCCAGCTTCTGGGAGCTTGTTTAATAGTTCATCCGCAATTCCCATCACGTCTAATTCAATACTAACATCTTCTGCTAAACGCAAATGTTGGGTTTGATAAAGCTGCCCTTCGATCACACTACGGCTGGCGTTATCTCTGGCAATGCCTAAACGTGGCTCTGTAGTAAATAATTGATCTTTATTAAAAATATCTGTTATTGCAGGTGTTTCATCATTTAATAACTTGCGCCAACCTTCTGCCGTGACCCATGCCTGTTCATAATTTTTATAGCCTACTTTCCCTTCAGGTAATTCTGGTAAACGCACCTTACCTAAATCACAATTAACCATTCCACCAACTTCCAGACGCGTTAAATCTTGTTCTTGGTGCATTAAGTAAAAAGGCGCGGGATATAAACGCTGACCATTTTTACACACCCAAGCCCCTTGTAAGGATAATTGTCCTAAACTGTCGCTATCGCCTATCGCGGTTTTAAAATCAAAATCCTCTAAGCTATGGGATTTGCCATCACCTTGAGCAAAAGCCTTCCAATCAACATCAATGCTTTCGCCTAAAAAGAAACGCACAGCTCCTGCCAAAGTTCTAACAGGCGGTGGAAATAAACTACTTAATTCACTCGCACCTGCGGCATCATGGGGGCGTGATTCTCTAAAAAACCAAGTATCTAACGCGGTAAATTGCAAATTACGTTGCCCTTGTGAGCAATTTTGTAATTTTGTTAAATTATCTTTTTTAGAATTTAACTTGCGGCTCTTCTTGTTAGGATTGATAGAATTTTTTCTATTCTTTTTATGATTACCCTTACCCATTTTCAACTCCTTTTTTCACCAGAAAAGCGACCAGATGAGCCGCATCAATATTTAAATGATTTAAATGATCAAATTTTTCTGTGCCATCTTCATTAAGTATTCGTTTAATGGGCATACATTGCTCAAGTAATGGTTGTATATGCTCTATTGCCTTTTCCAGTGTGAATTTTTGTTCACGTTTACTATTAACGCCTGAGTTTAAAAATTCTGCGGCAATTAATTGGGTAATATTATCTTTACTAAAGCCTTCTGCTAATTCCATTTTTCCTGCTGCATTTTCATTTTGCAACATCGAAAAACGCTCATCTATGTTATAAAAAAATGACTTAGAAAAGGGTGTTTCTTTATTGACATCTCTAAAATCGTTAGCAATTTTTTCAATTATCACACCTTCTTCATTAGCTGCATATTTCCACGGCATTGCCCATTGCAAATGTTGACCGCCTGTTTTCCATACGCGAACGGCAATCGAATCGCGTCCGCAGCCCTCTTTAGCTATATCATCCAATAAATGATGAGCATCAGCTAAAACTCTGGCTAATGGCATTTTAATATGGGCGTATTCAATCGCTCCTGATAAGGTTGATACCACCCGTCCTACATCACCATTTGCACATTCAAAACCCCCATTATCTGCAAAACATTGAAGATAATATTGACGTAGTTCATAAGCGCAGTCTAAAGCCTTTTCTAAAGGCAATAAGGCTAAAACATCATCACCGCCCGCATAAATTAAAAAGCCGCTATGTTGCTCAATGATAGAATTAACACCACGCGTAAAATGATTTAACGATTCACTAATTGCCTTTTGTTTATCTAAATCACTCATTTGAATACCGAGTGAATCACCGTCCATCATTAATACGGCATAAAAAGGACTGACTGCCTCTAAATTTTTAACTGATTTTCTTAAAGCGATTAATGATTTTTTAACCTCTTGTGCTTGCTGCTGATCTTCGTGACGATTTTTATTATCTAAAAGCGATTCAAAAAAAACATCGCCATCTAAACTTTTTAATCGCCAAAAAGTTAAATGCTCTTGCCCTTGTTTTTGCCTGATAACTTTATCAATACATTCAAGATTAGTTTTACATTCACCATAGCTTTTAGTTAGCTTTCTGGCTTCATCATGGAAATTCAATAATGTTTCTTCAGGTGCATGTTCTAATACTTTAGCAAGCCAAGGGGCGGCGGCAATATAGCTAACCGAAGGCACGGAGGCTGTTACCTCCCAGCCATGCAAAGTCCAACCATTTGGCATAACTTGTTTAAAGTCTTTAAAATAGTGGGCAAATCGACGTTTTATAAAAGCGATCGCGCATAAATATTCTTTTTTGCGTAAATCGCCTTCTAAGTTACCTTTTGTTTTGCGTAAAGTTTTCCAAAACAAATCTAAGTCCTTGGAATTAGGTGTTTCAATACCAGATAATTCCTGCCATCCATCCATCATCATACATTTAACCCCCGCCTCTTCTGGAGGTAGATAAGAACGCCAGTTTTTACGTCTATCTAGTAAATTACTTTGTTTGGTGTCTTCGGTTAAAGCCCAGCTTATTTCCCAAAAATCATCAACCTGTCTTGCCCATATTTCATGCGTTTTTAATTTATCTTCTTTATTTTGACTTAAAAATTCTTCTAAATCTTTTTCCCAAATTTTTTCAGCGAGTCCTTGCCAAGCTAAATTTATACTCTCAACCACTTGTTGAGGGTTAAAATTTTCAGGTACTTCTGCTAAACCGCCTTTAAAACGATTAGGGATGCAACCTTGTTGTGGCGCACCTGCTGAACCTTTATTTTCTAGCCAATCTAAATAATCGGCATCAACTTTAGGAAAAAGTAATTTACCATTTTGTTGTTCAACCGCTTTAATCGCTACCGCTGATAACCAAGACAATAAAAACGAACCTGCCCAAAAATCTCGCGTCCTTCGCGCTTGCGCAACAAAACTTTGCACAGGGCCTAAGGTAAAATGAAAATACTGTTTATGTTCCTCATTCATGGGTAAATTGTCTCCGTCATAGAATCCATATAATCTTCAAGCAACGCA